>NZ_JBSHAP010000005.1:12435-137529 GCF_053611565.1 Kitasatospora sp. NPDC054795 | reverse complement strand
AGGTTCTCCACACTGATAATCATCCAGCCCCCGGAGCACCCACCCCCGGAGCCGCCCCCGGCCCCCCACCCTCCCGAAAGCCCCCAACAACACCAACCACCCCCGTTGCCCACCCCCACCCCGAGGCGCACGCTGGACCCAGGGAGGTGCCGCGCACCATGAGCACCCTTGAGGAACAGATCGACATCGCCGCCCCCGTCCTCGCCGCCTGGGAGCAACTGCACCGGGTGCACGAGTACCCCCGGTTCGTCGACGGCGTCAGCAGCGCCCAGCCGCACGGCCGGAACCTCGCGCACCTCGGGGTGGAGGTCGACGGCGCGCGGCGCGCGGTCGATGCCGAGATCACCGACCGCGGCCGGGGCCGGGTGATGGCCTGGCGGACCCTGGATCCGCTCCCGCTGCAGGGCGCCTTCGCGCTGCTGCCGCTCGACGCCCGGCACACCCGGTTGCAGATCCGGGTGGAGTACGACCCGGAGGCGGTGCGGCGCGAGTTCGGCGGGCCGCGCGGTTTCGCCCAGGCCGGGGCGATCGAGCGGGCGGTGCGCGAGGATCTGGACCATTTCCGGGAGCTGGTCGAGGCGCGGGTGAACGCCGTCGGGGCCGACCCGGAAGCCTCGGACACCCGGGCGCAGGCTCCCGGCCGCCACCCGTAAGCATCGGATAAGCCCAGCTCAGCGCGGGCGGTGAGACTCTTCACAGCGCACCGTCCGGCAGACCGTTTCGGTTTCAACCTGTGGCAGACTCGGGTGCCATGGACATCGGGCCGGTCACCAGGACGCTCCGCGCGGCGGTCTTCGCCGCGCTGGTCGTGCTGCTCGCCGGGCTCGGCCAGGTGCTGGTCACCGGCCGCACGCTGCCGGTCGGCCCGATGCTGCTGGCCTCGGCCGCCGTCTTCGCGGTGGCCTTCTCGCTGGCCGGCCGCGAGCGCGGCTTCCCGGCGATCGCGGCGGTGTTCCTGCCCCTTGAGCTGGGCGCCGGCGCGCTGTTCGACCTCGCGCAGAGCACGTGTCCCTCGCTGCCGCCCGGCGCCGGGCACGGCCTCCAGCCGCTGCTGTGCGGTGGCGGTTCGCTCGGCGGTTTCCTGCTCGGTCACGGCGTCTCCGCGCAGGCCGGTGTGCTGCTGCTCCTGCTGCTGCACACGGTGATCGCGCTGGCCGGCGCCTACTGGCTGCGCCGGGCGGACGCCGCGCTGTGCTGCCTGGCCGGCGCCGTCCGGATGGTGGGCGAGTTCCTGCACCGCCATCTGCCGGCCGCCGCCCGCTGGCTGCGGCTGCTGGCCGCCCCGCTGCCGGCCCGTCCGCCGGCGCGGGTGCCGTTCCCCCGGGCCAGCCGCACGCTGGTCCCCGCCGAGGACGTCGTCGTCCGCCCGGCCGTCCGGCGCGGTCCGCCGGTGTTCGCCCTGGCCGTCTGAGCCGCGGGCCTCCCCGCCCGCTCAGTCGGCTGTTCTCTCCCCCGCGCAGGCCTCGACCGGCCGCGCCGCCCCGTACGCCCGAGAGCACAGGACGACACCCCATGAGCAACACCCGCAAGACCGCCAAGAAGGCCTCCGCCACCGACCGCATGCGCGTCGCCCGCGCCCAGGCCGAGCGCTCCGACCGCATGCGCCGCCGGGTGGTGGTCGGCGGCGCCTCGGTCGCCGTCCTCGCCCTCGCGGCGGGCGTGGCCTTCGCCGTCGGCGGCTCCTCCGGCTCCGGTTCGAGCGCCGCGAGCGGCCCGCTGGTCGTGCCGGCCAACGCGAGCGGCACCGTGGTCACCTACGGCAAGGCCGACGCCCCGCACACCCTGGATGTCTACGAGGATTTCCGCTGCCCGTTCTGCGAGCAGCTGGAGACCACCACCGGCACGGCGATCCAGCAGCTCGCGGACGACGGCACGTACAAGGTCCAGTACCACTTGGCGACGTTCCTGGACAACAACCTCGGCGGCAAGGGGTCGCGCACCGCGCTGGCCGCGGCCGGTGCCGCGCTGAACGAGGGCGTGGACAAGTTCAAGGCCTTCCACGACGTGCTGTACGCCAACCAGCCGGACGAGCGCAGCGACGCCTTCGGCGACGTCAACCACGTCCTGGACCTGGCCGGCCAGGTGCCCGGCCTGAAGACCGACGGTTTCGTGAAGGCCGTCCAGGACGGCACCTACGCGCCGTGGGCGGCCAAGGTCAACGAGGAGTTCAACAAGAGCGACGTCACCGGCACCCCGACCGTCAAGCTGGACGGCAGGAAGCTGGACGTCCTCTCCAACGGCAAGGCCGTCTCCCCCGAGCAGTTCACCGCGATGGTCAAGCAGGTGACCGGATGACGGCCGGCGCGCCCGCCGTGCGGCCCACGTACGGCGCGAGCCGCCCGTTCGCCTGGCTGCTGCTGATCGGCGGCGCCGTCGGCCTGTTCGCCTCGGCGGTCCTCACCCTGGACAAGATCCGGCTGCTGGAGGACCCGTCCTACGTCCCCAACTGCAACATCAACCCGATCATCAGCTGCGGTTCGATCATGCGCAGCGCGCAGGCGGAGGCCTTCGGCTTCCCCAACTCGCTGATCGGGCTGGTCGCCTTCGGGGTGGTCGTCGCGGTCGGTGCCGGGCTGCTCGCGGGGGCGGCGTTCCGGCGCTGGTTCTGGCTCGGCCTGCAGGCCGGGACGGTGTTCGGGGTCGGCTTCGTGACCTGGCTGATGTACCAGGCGCTGTACCGGATCGGCGCGCTCTGCCCGTACTGCATGGTGGTGTGGGCCGCGGTGATCCCGCTGTTCTGGTACACCACGCTGCACAACCTGCGCTCGGGCGTGATCCCGGTGGGCCCGCGGCTGCGGACGGCCGTCCGGGAGGCGGCCCACTACCACTGGGTCGTCCCGGCCCTCTGGTACGCGGTGATCGCGCTGCTGATCCTCAACCGGTTCTGGTACTACTGGAGCACCCTGATCTGATCCCGTCCGCCGCCCCTTCCCCCGCGGCAGGGGCGGCGGACCGTCTCCCGGTGAGGCCGCCGATGCGCCGCAGGATCGTCCTCTTCGTCTCCCTGTCCGTGGACGGCTACTTCGAGGGCCCGGACCACGACCTCGGCTGGAATCTCGTCGACGACGAGGTGCACACCCACTTCAATCGTGAACTCGCCCGAATGGGTGGTTTCGTCTCCGGCCGGGTGACGCACGAGCTGATGGCCTCCGTCTGGCCCACCGCCGACCAGGACCCGGCCGCCGACGGTCCGACGGCCGAGTTCGCGGGCATCTGGCGCGCGATGCCGAAGACCGTCTTCTCCCGCACCCTCGACCACGCCGACTGGAACACCACCGTCGTCCACGAGGTCACTCCGGAGTCGGTCGCCGCCCTCACCGCCGGCCCCGGCGGCGACCTCTGCCTCAGCGGCGCGAACCTGGCCGAGTCCTTCCTCGCCCTCGACCTGATCGACGAGTTCCGGCTCTACGTCCACCCCGTCGTGCTCGGCCGCGGCACGCTCTTCTTCCGCCCGACCGACCACCCCACCCCGCTCGCCCTGGCCGAGACCCACCGCTTCACCAACGGCGTGACGCTGCTGCGCTACGAGCGCGTCGGCCCGTCTCCCCTGGACGGGTGACGGGCCGGCGCGACGGACGGGCGGGTCAGAAGACGTACGCCTCGACCTCGGCGAGCAGCTCGGCCCGGCGACGCTCGCTGATGAAGGAGGCGCGGAAGGAGTTGGCCGCCAGCCGGCGCAGGGCCTCCTGGTCGAGGGCGAGGGCCTCGCGCACGGCGCGGAAGTTGTCCTCCACGTAGCCGCCGAAGTACGCCGGGTCGTCGGAGTTGACGGTGACCAGCAGCCCGGCCTCCAGCATCTCGTCCAGCGGGTGGTCGGCGAGGGTGTCGATGCAGCGCAGCCGGACGTTGGAGAGCGGGCAGAGGGTCAGCGGGATCTGCTCGCGCACCAGGCGGGCGACCAGCTCGCCGTCCTCCAGGCAGCGCAGCCCGTGGTCGATCCGCTCGACGCCGAGGACGTCCAGCGCCTCGGTGATGTACGCGGGCGGGCCCTCCTCGCCCGCGTGGGCGACCCTCCGCAGCCCGGCCTCGGCGGCCCGGCGGTACACCTCGCGGAACTTCACCGGCGGGTGGCCGACCTCGGCGGAGTCCAGGCCGATGCCGGTGATCCGGTCGAAGTACGGGCGGGCGGCCTCGAAGGTCTCCAGCGCGGACTCGGCCGACTCGTCCCGCAGGAAGCACATGATCAGCTGGGCGCTGATGCCGTACCGCTCCTCGCCGCGCTCCAGCGCCCGGGTCAGTCCGTCCACCACCGCGCCCAGCGGGACCCCGCGCGCGGTGTGCGCCTGCGGGTCGAAGAAGATCTCCGCGTGGCGGACGCCCTGCTCGGCGGCCCGGGCCAGGTAGGCGTCGGCCAGGTCGGCGAAGTCGTCCTCGGTGCGCAGCACGGCCATCAGCGCGTAGTAGAGGTCCAGGAAGGACTGGAGGTCACTGAAGGAGTACGCCTCGCGCAGCGCCTCGGTGTCGGCGTACGGCAGCTCTACGCCGTTGCGGGCGGCGAGTTCGAAGGCGAGTTCGGGCTCCAGGGTGCCTTCGATGTGCAGGTGGAGTTCGGCCTTGGGAAGCGGCATGTGCGATCTGTCCGAGCGTCGGCGGGATGGTTTCTGAGGAACGCGGAAGGATTCATCCTACGATCCATGCCCACCGGCCGGGTGCAGCCGCGACGGTCCCCGGGCACCCTGGAGGAGGGGACTTCCGCCGAGGAGGCACCGAGATGCGGCACGCCGACGACCCGCACATCCGGCCCGCGGGCATCTCCCCGCACGCCCTGGGCAACGACACGCTCCTGCACGAGCTGGAACAGCTCCACCGCACGCGCCACGAGACCTTCCTGTACGGCTCGGAGGAGGCGCTGAAGCGGCACACGCTGCGCACCGGGGAGCTGGAGGCCGAGTTCCTGCACCGCTTCCCCGGCCGGCAGGTCACCGCGGCCCGGACCAGGGCCGGGGCCAGGGCCCGGGAGGCGGCTGCCCGGGTGGAGTCGCTGCCGGAGTGAGGGGAGCGGATCGCCCGCCCGCCGGGACACGCCGGGCGCGCCGAGGCGTGCCCGGAGCCGGGCGGTCAGGGAGGGTGTGAGGGCAGACGCACCGGACCCCGACCCACCTGGGAGCCCCGCATGCCCATCGCCAGCGTCAACCCCGCGACCGGCGAGACCCTCCAGACCTTCGAACCGCTCGACGCGGCCGGCATCGAGCGGCGGCTGGCCCGCGCCGAGGCCGCCTTCCACGGCTACCGCGGCACCACCTTCGCCGCCCGCGCCGAACTGATGCACCGCGCCGCCGACCTGCTGGACCGGGAGCAGGAGGCGGTCGCCCGCACCATGACCGAGGAGATGGGCAAGCCGCTCGCCGCCTCCCGTGCCGAGGCCGCCAAGTGCGCCAAGGCGATGCGCTGGTACGCGGACAACGCCGAGGCGCTGCTCGCCGACGAGCACCCGGCCCCGGCCGACGTCGCCGACTCCGGCGCCACCCGCGCCTACGTCCGCTACCGCCCCCTCGGCCCGGTGCTGGCCGTGATGCCGTGGAACTTCCCGCTCTGGCAGGTCGTCCGGTTCGCCGCGCCGGCCCTGATGGCGGGCAACGTCGGCCTGCTCAAGCACGCGTCCAACGTGCCGCGCACCGCGCTGGCGATCGAGGAGCTGTTCCGGCGGGCCGGCTTCCCGGAGGGCTGCTTCCAGACGCTGCTGATCGGCTCGGGCGCGGTCGAGGGCGTGATCCGGGACCGCAGGGTCACCGCCGTCACCCTCACCGGCAGCGAGCCGGCCGGGCGGGCGGTCGCGGCCACCGCGGCGGACGAGGTCAAGAAGGCCGTCCTGGAGCTGGGCGGCAGCGACCCGTTCGTCGTGCTGCCGAGCGCCGACCTGGACGCCGCGGTGCGCACCGCCGTCCGGGCCCGGGTGCAGAACAACGGCCAGTCCTGCATCGCCGCCAAGCGCTTCATCGTGCACACCGACGTGTACGAGCGCTTCACCGCCGCCTTCACCGAGGCGATGCGGGCGCTGAAGGTCGGCGACCCGATGGACGAGGACACCGACGTCGGCCCGCTGGCCAGCCGCCAGGGCCGGGACGACCTGGAGGAGCTGGTCGAGGACGCCCGCACCCGCGGCGCCCGGGTGGAGTGCGGCGGCGGACGCCCGGAGGGCTGGGACACCGGCTGGTTCTTCGAGCCCACCGTGCTGACCGGCATCACCCCGGCGATGCGGATCCACCAGGAGGAGACCTTCGGCCCGGTCGCCACCGTCCACCGGGTGGCCGACCTGGACGAGGCGGTGGCGGCCGCCAACGACTCGCCGTTCGGGCTCAGCTCCAACGTCTGGACCACCGACGAGGCCGAGCGGGAGCGCTTCGTCCGGGACATCCAGGCCGGCGGGGTGTTCTTCAACGGCATGACGGCCTCCCACCCGGCGCTGCCGTTCGGCGGCGTCAAGCGCTCCGGGTTCGGGCGGGAGCTGTCCGGGCACGGGATCCGGGAGTTCTGCAACGTCACCACGGTGTGGATCGGCTGAGCCGGACCTCCCGGCCCCGTGCCCGTCCCGGCCGGGTCAGGACGCCATGCGGTGCCGGCCCGGCCCGGGGGTCATCCAGCGGGCGATCACGCCGCCCATCGCGATGAGCGTCAGGCCCCAGAAGATCGCCATCGGCACCAGCACCGGCAGCAGGTTCACCTGGACGGCCACCATGCAGAGGCCGATCGAGAGCGCGATCATGAACGTCACCACGGTGGGGCTGAGGCTGAGCAGCCAGTGCCAGGCGCGGTGCCCGAAACCCCGGGCTCTGCGGGCTTCGGGGCCCTCGGCGGCGTCGGCCTGGGCTTCGACTTCCTGGTACGTCAGCAGGTCCATCGGGATCGCCTCCAAGGCTGGACGGCTGGATGGGAGGAACGCCTGACCCGGGAGGGTCAGGAGGCCTTGCGGGGGGCCGAGGACTTCCGGGTGGCGGTCCTCTTCGCCGCCGGGCTCCTCGTGGCGCCCGTCCCGGAGGTCTTCGCGGCGGCTTTCTCGGAGGACTTCTCGGAGGACTTCGGGCCCGCCTTCGGGGCGGTCTTCCTCGCCGGGGCGCGCTTGCGCGGCGCGGGCTCCTCCTCGGTGTCGACCTCCTCGGCTCCGGCACCCCGCCCGCCCTTGGCCTGCTTGAGGCTGCTGCGCAGCGCCTCCATCAGGTCGATCACGTTGTCCGGCGCCTCGCCCGGCTCCTCCTCGTGCGGGACCTCCACGCCGTCCAGCCGGGCGGTGATCACCTGCTGCAGCGCCTGCTGGTAGTCGTCGTGGAGCTGGGCCAGGTCGAAGTCCTCGGAGAGGGTGTCCATCAGCGACCGCGCCATCTTGAGCTCCTGCGGCCGGACGGTGACGTCCCCCTCGGGCGCGATGCCGGCCACCGGACGGACCTCGTCGGGCCAGATGCAGGTCTGGAGCACCAGGGTGTTGTCGTGCACCCGCAGCACCGCGGGCGACTCCCGGGTGCGCAGCGCGATCTTGGTGACGGCGATCTGCCCGGACTCGGTGAGCGCGTCGCGCAGCAGCGCGTACGGCTTGGCGGCGGCCTTGTCGGCGACGCCCACGTAGTAGGCCTTGGAGAACATCAGCGGATCGATCTCGCCCTCGTCCACGAAGGCCAGCACGTCGATGATCTTCTTGCTGGGCAGCGGCAGGTCGGCGAGGTCCTCGTCGGAGAGCGTGACGGTCCGCCCGTCGGGGGACTCGTAGCCCTTGGCGATCTCCGCGTACGGGACCTCCTTCTCCTCCTGCTCGCAGTACCGCTTCATCCGCACCCGGCCACCGTCCTTGGCGTGCACCTGGTGCAGCGGGACGTCGTGCTCCTGGGTCGCGGAGTACAGGTGGACGGGGATGCTGACCAGCCCGAAGCTGATCGTCCCCTTCCAGGTGGTCTGCATGGGGTCGCTCCTGACCGGCGCCGGGAACCGGCCGGCGCCGAGCACGCTCGGGATGCTCCTACGGCATGTCCCGAGAGTCCCACTCTGCCCGGATTCGCGCGGATCGTCCACACCGCGCCGACAATGGGCCGAGGAGGTCGATGCGGATGACCGTCCGGAGCCGGCAGGACCGGCAGGACCGGGACCAGGCGCCGCCGCCGGAGCGGTACGGCTACCTGGTGACGTACGCGGTGCGGGGCGAGCCCGGCACCCGGCGCGCGGAGGTGACCGTCCTGCCCGGATACTCGCAGGAGGAGGACATCCCCCGGATCCTGGCCGCCCGGCTGACCGGACGACCGGCGGACGGGGCCGCGATCACCGTCCTCGACGCGCGGCCGATCTGACCGCGCAGGTGCGGGCGATTTGAGCCCCAACAGAGCTTGGCAACCTTTCCGAATACTGACGATGCGTCAGATCTGAGGTTTCCATGCCACCTTTCCACCTACCCTGACCAGGCTTTTTACGTCCGGTAAGCGAACAGTTATCAAAGCATTGTTCCGATACTCGGGCGTAGAAGTTAGGTTGCGACGCAATGCGCGGGCAAGTCCCCCACCCTCCGGCGCGACGAGTCGAGGGTCACACCGCGCTGGAAAGGCACAGGGCACCTTGATGAGTGCGGACACCACCAAGCCCACGACGGCCACCAGGCTCCCCCACCAGCCGGGTCCGACCGGAGAGGGCGGCGACAACCACCTGAAGGCCGGACTCAAGAACCGCCACCTGTCGATGATCGCCATCGGCGGCGTGATCGGCGCCGGCCTCTTCGTCGGTTCCGGCGCGGGCATCGCGACCACCGGCCCGGGCATCCTGCTCTCGTACGCGCTGGCCGGCGCGCTGGTCGTGCTCGTGATGCGGATGCTCGGCGAGATGGCCGCGGCCGACCCGCAGAGCGGCTCCTTCTCGGCGTACGCGGACCGCGCGCTCGGCCGCTGGGCCGGCTTCTCCATCGGCTGGCTGTACTGGTTCTTCTGGGTCGTGGTGCTCGCGGTCGAGGCGACCGCCGGCGCGAAGATCCTCAACAACTGGGTGCCCGGCGTGCCGCAGTGGGGCTGGGCGCTGATAGTGATGGCGGTGCTGACCGCCACCAACCTCTTCTCGGTCGCCTCCTACGGCGAGTTCGAGTTCTGGTTCGCCGGGATCAAGGTGGTCGCGATCGCCGCGTTCCTGGTGATCGGCACCCTCGCCGCCTTCGGTCTGCTGCCGGGCACCCACGCGGTCGGCGCCAGCAACCTCACCGGTCACGGCGGCTTCCTGCCGCACGGGGTGGGCGCGGTGTTCACCGGCATGCTCACCGTGGTCTTCGCCTTCATGGGCAGCGAGATCGTCACCCTGGCCGCCGGCGAGTCGGAGGACCCGGAGAAGGCGGTCAGCAAGGCCACCAACAGCGTCATCTGGCGCATCGGGATCTTCTACCTGGGCTCGATCCTGCTCGTGGTCACCCTGCTCCCGTGGGACTCCGCCGACGTCAAGGCCAGCCCGTACGTGGCGGTGCTGGACCACATCGGCATCCCGGGCGCCGGCCAGGTGATGGACGTGATCGTGCTGACGGCGGTGCTGTCCTGCCTCAACTCCGGGATGTACACGGCCTCCCGGATGGCCTTCTCGCTCGGCCAGCGCGGGGACGCGCCCAAGGCCTTCGCCACCGTGACCTCGCGCGGCGTGCCGCGGGTGGCCATCCTCTCCTCGGTGGTCTTCGGCTTCGTCGCGGTCTTCTTCAACTACACCTCGCCGGACACCGTGTTCGCCTTCCTGCTCAACTCCTCCGGCGCCGTGGCGCTCTTCGTCTGGCTGGTGATCTGCGCCACCCAGCTGCGGATGCGGAAGATCATCGAGCGCGAGATGCCCGAGCGGCACACCGTCCGGATGTGGCTGTACCCGTACCTGACCTGGACGGCCATGGGCATGATCGGGTTCGTCATGGCGTACATGTTCACCGACGCCGACGGGCGCAAGCAGATGTACCTGTCGCTGGTCGCCGCAGCCATCGTGCTGGCGGCCTCGGCCGTGGTGGGCCGACGGCGGCGGGCCGCGGCGGCGGCGGCGGGCTCCTGACCCGTCCGCCCCGCGCGGGAACGCCGGGCCCGGGAGCCGTTGCGGAGGCTCCCGGGCCCGGCGCCGTTCCCGGCCCGGCGCCCACCCCTCTCGTTTGACCAAGGCACGTCAACGGGGATACCAGGGCATGACGCTCCCCCACGAGCGCTCCCCCGCCCCCTCCGGGAGACCCCGTGCCGCCCTTGCCCACTCCCGCGCCGCCCCCACCGCCCCCGGCCCCGCCACCCCCGCCGCCGCCCCGTACGGAACCCGAGTCCGCCCGCCTGCGCTTCGGCCGCCGGCTGCGCCACTGGCGCGAGGCCCGCGGCCTCAGCCAGGCCGAGTTCGGCCGGCTGCTCGGCTACCACGACTCGCTGATCAGCCGGGTGGAGAACGCCCGCCGCTGGCCACCGCCGGGGATGCCCGCCCGGGCCGACGAACTCCTGCTCGCCGACGGCGAGCTCGCCGAACTCTGGCAGACCGTCCGGCAGGAGCGCGAACGCCTCGGCGAACGCGCCGCCGCCCGGACACCGCCCCCCGCCCGCGCCGCACCACCGGACGCCGCCACCGTCGAGGTGCTCGCCCACCTGCTCGCCGCCTACCGCGCCGCCGCGGGCCGGATCGGCGGCGAGGAGCTCGCCGCCGTCCTGGAGCACCACGCCCACACCCTGCTCGGCGGGCGGCACCCCGGCCCCCGCGAGGCCCCCGCCGCCGACCGCTCGCTCGCCGCCCAGTACGCCGAGCTCGCCGGCTGGGCCCACTTCGAGGGCGACCGCCCCGCCCGCGCGCTCGGCTGGTACGCCACCGGGCTGGAGTGGGCCCGCGCGACCGGCGACCGGGCCACCGCGGCCTCCCTGCTCGTCCGCCAGAGCGCCCTGTACTGGTGGCTCGGCGACCCGGCCACCGCACTCGCCCTGGCCGAGGCCGCCCGGACCACCGCCCCTCCCCTGCCGGGGCTGTGGGCCTGGGCCGCCCTCGTCCAGGCCCACGCCCACGCACTGGCCGGCCGGGCGGCGCAGGCCGACCGGACACTGGCCGACGCCCGGCGGCTGACCGGCGCCGCACTGCTCACCGGCGTGCCGACGCCCTGGACGGTGCGCGCCGAGCTGGTCCTGGCCGTCGCCCACGGCACCTGCCACCGGGACCTCGCCCTCCGCACCGGCCGCACCGCCCACGCCCGCACCGCGGCGGCCCGGCTGGAGGCGGCCCTGCGGCTCCTCGACCGGGCCGCGCACCCGCGCGACCACGCCCTGGTCACCGCCCGCCTCGCCGGCGCCCACGCCCTCGCCGGTCACGCCGACGCCGCCCTCGCCCTGCTCGCCCGGCTGCCCCCGACCACCACCGGCCGCATCGCCCGCGAGCAGCGGCGGGCCGGGGAATGGCTGCGCCGGTGAACGCCCGGGCCGAGCCCCCGGCCCGGACGCGCCGGCCCCGGCCGGGACACGGCTGCGCCTGCCCGGGCACGGCGGCGCCCGGTCCGACACGGAACAGCAGGACCGGCCACCACCTGCGGGAGTGGTGGCCGGCCCTGCCGCACCGGTCGGCCCGGGCCCGGCGGGTCGGCTCAGAGGCCGGCCGCCGCCGCGGCGATGTCGGCCGCGTACGTGCTCACCTGGCTGTAGACACCCGGGTAGCCCGCGCGGGCGCAGCCGTTGCCCCAGCTGACGATGCCGACCTGGACCCAGCGGCCCGCCGCGTCCTTGCGGACCATCGGGCCGCCGGAGTCACCCTGGCAGGTGTCGACGCCGCCCTGGGCGACGTACCCCGCGCAGAGCGAGCCGGCGGTGTTCAGGCCCGGATAGGCGCGGGCGCAGGTGGCGTCGTCGACGAACGGCACGGTGGCCTTGAGCAGGTACCGCTGCTGGCCGCCGCCCTCGCGCGCGGCACCCCACCCCATGATGGTGAAGGTGCCCGTGTCGTAGGCGGTGGAGGTGGCGATCGGCAGGGTGCTGACCAGGCTGCTGTTCACCGGCGAGGCCAGCTTGATCAGCGCCCAGTCGTCGCCGTTCTCGGCGCCGGTGAAGGAGGGCGACTGGTACACGTACGAGGAGCGGACCTTGACCGCGCTGCCGCTGTTCAGGTCGACCGCTCCCGCGGTGACGGTGATGCTGCTGTCGGCGCCGGTGCCGTCGACGCAGTGGGCGGCGGTGAGCACGATCTGCGAGGTGTACAGCGCGCCGCCGCAGCCCATCGAGAGCCGCACCATGAACGGGAACTCGCCCTGCGTCGCCCGCGTGCCGCCGACCACGCTCGGCGACGGCGCGGGCGAGGCGGCGGCGGGCAGCACGAGCATGCCGGCGCCGAGCACCAGGCCGGCCAGCAGGCCGACGACTCTGCCGAATTGACGCTTCATCAGATCCTCCTTGCAGGTGGGGGAAGACCGAGAGTGGCCCGGCGGGCGGCGCGGCAGGAGGGGGCGGTCCTTGCCGGTCGGAACTGGCAGGAACACGGCAATGCGCGGTTCCGGGTGCGGAAGCCCTAAGGTGATCGCCCATGCGAGATCTTGTGGCGGGGATGAAGTACCTGGTCGAGGGCCAGAAGTGGGTGGGCCGGCACGGTCGCTGGTGGGGCTTCGGCATGCTGCCGGCCCTGCTCGCACTGGCCGGCTACGTCGTCGCGCTCGCCTTCCTCGGCGCCTGGTCCCGGGACCTCGCGGACTGGGCCACCCCGTTCGCCGACCACTGGGGCACCCCCTGGCGGGGCCTGCTGCGCGACGTGCTCGCAGCGGTCGTCTTCAGCGGCGGCCTGCTGTTCTCCCTGCTCACCTTCACCGCCGTCACCCTGCTGGTCGGACAGCCCTTCTACGAGGCGCTCTGCGCCGCGGTCGACGAGACCGAGGGCGGCGCGCCCACCCCGCCGGACACCGCGCTCTGGCGGGAGCTGTTGATCGCGGTGCGCGACAGCGTGTACGTGCTGGCGCGGGTGGCCGCGTTCGGCGTGGCGCTGTTCGCCTGCGGATTCCTCCCGCTGGTCGGGCAGACGGTGGTCCCGGCGCTCGGCTTCCTGGTGTCCGGCTTCTTCCTGACCGTCGAGCTGACGGCCGTCGCCCTGCAGCGGCGCCGGGTGCCGCAGCCGGAGCGGATCCGGCTGCTGCGCGCCCGGCTCGGGCTGGCACTGGGCTTCGGCACGCCACTGGTGCTGGCCTTCCTGGTGCCGCTGGTCACCGTGTTCGCCATGCCGGGGGCCGTCGCCGGGGCCACCCTGCTGGCCCGCGACCTCGTCCCGACCGCACCGGAGAAGGAGAAGGAGGAGGAGCAGCAGCCGGACCCGGCCCCCGACTTCCCCACCGCCACCGCGCGGCCCGTTCCGGGCAACCCGTACGCGACCCCCTGAGACCGTCACCGGCCGGTCACGCTGCGCCGACCTCGCCCCTGCCCGCGTGTGAGCCCGCCCACAGGGGGATCGCCATCAACGATCCCCGATAGTGGACGGGCCCCCTCGAACGCCCCGCCCGGCGCCGCCGAGGCACCCGGACCGGGCCGCCCACAACCCCGCCCCGCCTGAAGAACACAGGCCACCACGGCTGTCGCCCCTGCGATCCGTCGTCGGCGACCCGGCCCCCACCTCAGGTGTGCAATTCGGACAAATACCACCAAAGCCATCACCGAAGCCCGCCGCGGCCACCCCGCAACCACGATGCCGCGTAGTAGCGAACGCCTTTGCCACCCGTCCTCGGCCCTGCCAAGAATGGCCCGTCGCCAGGCAGCGCAGCCGACCGCCTCCGCCGCCGAACGGCCCGCCCGCCCCCGCCGCTACCGCCGGGGCGCCACGGCCGCCCAGGGCGGCCGCACGAGCCCCACCCGCCCGGAGCCCGTACGACGCCCCGCCCCCGGTGCCACCGGCACGGCCCCCGACGGAGAAGGATCGCCCGCCCATGCAGCTCAGCCATGCCCGCCGCAACTCCCTGATCACCGGTGTCGCCACCCTCGTGGTCGCGAGCGCCGCCACCGCCGCCCTCGCCATCCCGCAGGCCGGAAACGCGGCCGGGGCCGCCCCCGTGGCCGCCGTCTCGGTGGACAGCGAGCCGGTCGCCGACCAGGGCCCGGCCGACGCCGCCGCCACTGCCGCTGCGGCCGAACAGGCCGCCCAGGAGGCCCAGGCCAAGGCCGCGGCGGACGCCGAGGCGCAGGCCCAGGCCGAGGCGCAGGCCCAGGCGGACGCCAAGGCCAAGGCCGACGCCGAGGCCGCCGCCTCCCGCTCCCAGGAGCGCCAGGACCTCACCGGCGCCCCGGCCGCCTACTCCGGCACCCCGCAGCAGATCGCCGCGCAGATCGTCCCCGCCGGCCAGCTCCAGTGCTTCAGCAACATCGTGTTCCGCGAGAGCAGCTGGAACCCGCTCGCGGTCAACGCCTCCTCCGGCGCCTACGGCCTGGTCCAGGCCCTGCCCGGCTCCAAGATGGCCTCCGCGGGCGCCGACTGGCGCACCAACCCGGCCACCCAGATCAAGTGGGGCCTGAACTACATGAACACCCGCTACGGCAGCCCCTGCGCCGCCTGGTCGTTCTGGCAGGCCCACCACTGGTACTAGGCCGGACCACCGGTTCGGCTCCCCGGGCCCGTGACGCACCCCGCGTCGCGGGCCCCGGCGCACGTTCCCGCAGGCCGGGAGCCGGTACGGGCGTGGACACGTCCGGAAGGCGGCGTGAAGATATGGCGCGCACTCGTACGATTTGCCACTGATTGATCGTAATTACGGACCGTCAGGCCTTTGCCACGGTCCGCAGGCCCTCTTACGCTCCGGCGTCATGCCCTCACCCCTGATCAGCGTCGTGCTCCCCGCCTACGACCAGCACGAACAGCTCGCCGACTGCCTGGACTCGCTGCTCGCACAGTCCCTGGCCGACGTCGAGGTGATCGTCGTCGCCGACCGGTCCCCCGGGGCGGCCGGCGGGCTCGCCGACGCGTACGCGGCCCGGCACCCGCGGGTGTCGGTGCTGCACCTGACCGCGGCGGTCGGGGTCGGGGCCGCCCGGAACGCGGGCGCGGCACGGGCGAGCGGCGAGTACCTGCTGTTCCTGGACGCCGACCACCTGCTGCCCCGGGACGCGCTCCGGACGCTCGCCGACCGTCTCAAGCAGACCGGCCCGGTGGACGTGCTGCTGTTCGGCCACTCCCGCCGGCACCAGGACCGGGACTGGCCGGGCGGGGCCGAGGCCCTGCTCGCCGAGGCCGGCCCCGAACCGTTCGCCCCCTTCGACCGGCCCGCCCTGTTCGGCGCGCCGCCGCTGATCTGGGACCGGCTGATCCGCCGCGGCCACTGGGCCGAACTGGGCCTGGCCTTCCCGCCCGGCCGCTACGAGGAGGTCCCGGTCGCGCACGCCGCGCTGCTCGGCGCCCGGAAGGCCGCCGCGCTGGCACGCGAGTGCGTGCAGCTGCGCCGCCGGGAGACCGTCCACCCGGCGGGCGGCCCGGGCAGCAGCGTCTTCGACCTGTTCGAGCAGTACGAGCGCAGCTTCGCCCTGCTGGAGGAGCAGCCGCACCTGTACGCGGTGCGCGACGCGCTGTTCGTCCGGATGATCCGGCACTACCTGTTCGTCTTCGACCTGGCCGGCTGCGTCACCCGTGCCGAGCGGCCGCAGTTCTTCCACCGCGCCGCCGAGCACCACCGCCGCTTCCAGCCGCCCGGCCACCGCCGGCCGGGCGGCCGCGAGGGGATCAAGTTCTCGCTGCTGGCGGGCGGCGCCTACCCGGCCTTCGAGGTTGCCAAGCTCTCCCACATCGCGCGAGGCACGCTCACCGGGCGGAAATGACCCCGCTCAGACCTGCGCCACGCCGCCCTCGGCGGCCATCGCGGCGGCGATCCGGCGGGCCCGCTCGGCCCGGACCCCGGCGGGCATCGACGGCAGCACGTCCATCCACAGCGGCAGGGTCGAGCCGCGCAGCTGCGCCATCCCCTCGGGCCGGGCGAGCAGCCACAGGTGCAGGTGCGCGGAACCGTCGCCCCAGCGGTTCACATGGACCCGGCCGACGCCGCCGAGCGTGCCGCAGGACACCCTGTCGGCGGTACCCCCGTCGTGCCCGGTACCGGTGCGGCGGTACGGCTGCGATCATCGGCGGAGCCGTACTCCTGGGAGGTCCCTGGTGAGCCGTCCGTCCGCCGCCCCCGGGGCCGAGCTGGCCCGCGCGCTGTCCGCCGTGCTGCGCGGCGAGGTCCGCTTCGGCGCCGCCGAACGCACCGTCTACAGTCAGGACGCCTCCAACTACCGGCAGTTGCCGCTCGGCGTGGTCAAGCCCGCCGACCTCGACGACGTGCGCACCGCGCTGGCGCTCTGCCGCGAGCACCGGGTGCCGGTGGTGGCGCGCGGGGCCGGGACCAGCATCGGCGGGCAGGCGATCGGCCCGGGGGCGGTTGTACTGGACTTCCGCCGCCACCTCGGCGCGGTGCTGGAGCTCGACCCGCGGGCCCGCACCGCGCGCGTCCAGCCCGGCACCGTGCTGGACGACCTCCAGCGCGCCGCCCGGCCCCACGGACTGCGCTTCGGCCCCGACCCGTCCACGCACAGCCGCTGCACCCTCGGCGGCATGATCGGCAACGACTCCTGCGGCTCGCACTCGCTGGCCTGGGGGCGCACCGCCGACAACGTCGAGCGGCTGGAGCTGCTGCTCGCGGACGGCACCGAGCTGACCGTCGGCGGGCGGCTCACCGCCGCGGAGCGCGCCGCGCTCGCCGCACGGCCCGGGCGGGTCGGCGAACTCCACACCGAGCTGCAGGAGTTCACCGACCGCAACCTCGCCGTCATCCGGCAGGGCATGCCGCAACTGCCCCGCCGCACCTCCGGCTACCCGCTGGACGCGCTACTGCCCGAGCACGGCCACGACCTGGCCCGGGCGCTCACCGGCACCGAGGGCACCTGCGCACTGCTGCTCGGCGCCACCGTCCGCCTGGTCGAGGACCCGCCCGCGCGGGCCCTGGTGGTGGCCGGCTACCCCGACGAGGGCGCCGCCGCCGACGCCGTCCCGGCGCTGCTCCCGTACGGTCCGCTGACCGCCGAGGGCATGGCGGCCGACCTGATCGCCGCACTGCTCGCCGCCGGCCCGCGCCCGCCCGCCCTGGACCGGCTGCCCGCCGGCGAGTGCTGGCTGTTCCTGGAGACCGGCGGCGACACCCCGTTGGCCGCCTACCAGGCCGCCCGCCGGCTGGGCGACGCGGTGCGACGCGAGCGCTCGGCCTCCGTCGCCCTGGTCACCGACCCGGTCGAGCAGCGCCAGCTGTGGGCCGTCCGGGAGGCCGGCGCGGGAATCGTCACCCGGCTGCCCGGGGGCGGCGAGGCCTGGCCCGGCTGGGAGGACTCCGCCGTCCCGCCCGAGCGGCTCGGCGACTACCTGCGGGACCTGCGCGCCCTGCTGCGCCGGCACAGCCTGCGCGGCGTCCCGTACGGGCACTTCGGCGACGGCTGCGTGCACCTGCGGATCGACTTCCCGCTGGACGAACCCCAAGGGGTGCTGGTCTTCCGGGAGTTCCTGGAGCAGGCGGCCGATCTGGCGGTCTCGTACGGCGGTTCGCTCTCCGGCGAGCACGGCGACGGCCAGGCCCGGGCCGAGCTGCTGCCACGCATGTACCCACCCGAAGTCATCGGCCTCTTCGGCGAGTTCAAGCGGATCTGGGACCCGGAGAACCTGCTCAACCCGGGCGCCCTGGTCGATCCCCGCCCGCTCGACGCCGACCTGCGCTTCGTCACCGCCCCGCGCCGCACGCTGCCGCTGGCCCTCCCGTACGAACAGGACGGCGGCAGCCTGGTCAAGGCGGTGCACCGCTGCGTGGGCGTCGCCAAGTGCGTGGCCCCGGGCAGCGGGGTGATGTGCCCGAGCTACCTGGCCACCGGCGAGGAGCGGCACTCCACCCGGGGGCGGGCCCGGCTGCTCGCCGAGATGCTGCGCGGGGACGCCGTCCCGGACGGCTGGCGTTCGGAGGAGGTCCGGGAGGCGCTGGACCTCTGCCTGAGCTGCAAGGGCTGCGCGAGCGACTGCCCGGTCCACGTCGACATGGCGACCTACAAGTCCGAGTTCCTGTACCAGCACTACCGGCACCGGCCGCGGCCGCTCGCGCACTACTCGATGGGCTGGCTGCCGCTCTGGCTGCGGGCCGTCGCGCTCGCCCCCGGGGCGGCCAACACGCTCGCCCGCTCCCGGGCCGGCGGGCCGATCAAACGGCTCGGCGGGATCGACCCGCGCCGGGTGCTGCCCGTCCTCCCGCCGGAGACCTTCACCGCCTGGTACCGGCGGCACCGCGCCGCCCACCCGGCCCCGGCGGGCGCCCGGCCGGTGCTGCTGTGGCCGGACACCTTCTCCGACCACCTCCAGCCGAACGTGCTGCGCTCGGCCGTCGAGGTGCTGGAGCACCTGGGCTTCGACGTCCGGCTGCCCGCAGGACCGGTCTGCTGCGGCCTCACCTGGTACTCCACCGGCCAACTCGTAACCGCCCGAAGGGTGTTGCGGCGCAGCCTGCGCGCGCTGACAGGAGCCGGGGTCCAGGCCGACACCCCCGTGGTCGGCCTGGACCCCAGCTGCACCGCGATGCTGCGCGAGGACCTGCCCCGGCTGCTCGGCACACAGGGCCGCCCGCTCGCCGACCGCACCCGCACCTTCGCCGAGTTCCTCGACGAGTACGCCCCGGACGCCCCGCTCCCCCGGATCCCGCTGGACGCCCTCACCCAGACGCACTGCCACCAGCACGCGGTGCTCGGCAGCGCCGCCGACCGCCGGGTGGAGGCCCGGCTCGGCCTGAACAACCGGGTGCTGGACTCCGGCTGCTGCGGCCTGGCGGGCGACTTCGGCTTCGCGCGGGGCCACTTCGAGGTGTCCGAGGCCATCGCGGAGCGGGTGCTGCTGCCCGAGGTGCGGGCCGCCGGGCCACGAACGGTGGTCCTCGCGGACGGCTTCAGCTGCCGCACCCAGATCGCCCAACTCGCCGACGGGCAACAGGCCCTGCACCTGGCGGAACTGATCGCCCGGGAGCTGCGGTCCGGGAGGTGACGAGGGCGCGTCCGGCACGCCCTATCGGGTGCCCTGCGGCTCCTTGCCGGGTGCGTGCGCCGCGAGGAAGGCCCCGGCGTGCGCCGCCGCCTCCTCCCTCGTCGGGTGGCCGACGGCGGCCCCGCCGGTCGTGCCGTCGGCGCCGGCGGCCGTCCAGCGCCAGCCGCCGGCGGCCGCGTCCTCGATCAACTCGACTGTTCCGCCGAACAGTCGAAGCGATCCCGGGCGCGCCACCGGACGGCTGACGGCCTCCGGCCACTTCTTCCGGCGCCTTCCTCGACATCACCCTCGTCATCGAAGGCGCTGAAGACACCGGGGGCACCGGCGGCACCGAGGACCCCGCCGCCCACGCCACCGCCGTCCACGCCCTGGGATGACCCGCCCGGCACCTGACACCCGGCCCCCGGCACCCGGCTTCCGCGCCCGCGGGCGCTCGACGGTGTCAGCCCCGGGCGGCCCCCGCGGGCTCCTGTTCCGCGCAGACCGCCGAGACGAACTCGGCGACCCGCGCCCGCGGCAGACCGCGCGCGATGTCCGCCTCGCTGATCATGCCGACCAGCTTGTGCTCGGGGTGGTTGATCACCGGCAGCCGGCGCACCTGGTACTGCTCCATCACCCGCAGCACCTGTTCGCAGTCCTCGTCCGCCTCCACCGTCATCGGGCGCCCCTGCGCCAGCTCGCCCGCCGTCACCGACGCCGGGTCACGGCCCTCGGCGACGCAGCGCAGCACGATGTCGCGGTCGGTCACGATCCCCAGCAGCTTGTCGCCCGGCCCGCAGATGGGCAGGGCGCCCACATGGCGTTCCCGCATGATCCGGGCGGCGGCCGCGAGCGTCTCGTGCTCGCGGATGCACTCGGCGCCCGGGTGCATGATGTCGCTGGCTATGGTCATGGTCCGCCTCCTGGCCTGGCTTCCCCTCCCCCGTCCATCGTGGTCCGGGCCGGTGGCCGACGCCACCGGGGCCGGCGCGCTCAGCCGCCCCCGGCCGGGCCCGTACGGCCGCCCTGCTCGGCCCCGCCGCCCTGCTCGGCCCCGCCGCCCTGCTCGACCCGACCGCTCTCCTCAACCCGGCCGCCCTGCCCGACCCCGCCGTCCGGCGACTCCGGACCGACCAGCGGCGACTTCTCCAACACCTCCTCCAGGGGCGGGGGTTCGTGCCTGGGCTGCTCCGGTTCGAGCTCCTCCTCCGACACCTCGCCGCTCTCCACCGCCTCCTCCACGGCCTTCGCCCCGGCCGCGACCGCGGCAGCCGTCAGCAGGTTCCGCTGCTGGACCTCCGTCGCGCTGTCCAGGAAGCGCAGCAGCTCCACCGGGAAGGGCAGCACCAGCGTCGAGTTCTTCTCCGCGGCCACCTCCACCACGGTCTGCAACAGCCGCAGTTGGAGCGCGGCCGGGGTCTTGCTCATCACCGCCGCGGCGTCCGACAGCCGCTCCGAGGCCTGGTACTCGCCGTCCGCCGTGATGATCCGGGCCCGCCGCTCCCGCTCGGCCTCCGCCTGCCGGGCGATCGAGCGCTTCATCGACTCCGGCAGCGCGACGTCCTTGATCTCCACCCGGTCGATCTCGATGCCCCAGCCCAGCGCCGGACTGTCGATCATCAACTCCAGCCCCTGGTTGATCGGTTCCCGGTTGGCCAGCAGGTCGTCCAGCTCGCTCTTGCCGATGATCGAGCGCAGCGAGGTCTGCGCGACCTGGGAGATCGCGAAGTTGTAGTCCTGCACGTTGACCGTGGCCTTCACCGGGTCCTCCACCCGGAAGTAGACCACCGCGTCCACCCGCACGGTCACGTTGTCCCGGGTGATGCCCTCCTGCGCCGGGATCGGCATCGTCACGATCTGCACGTTCACCTTGCGCAGCCGGTCCGCGATCGGCATCAGCGCCACCAGCCCGGGATCGCGCACCTCGTCGCGCACCTTCCCGAAGCGGAACACCACGCCCTTCTGGAACTGCTGGACGACCCTGATGCTCAGGCTCGCCCAGATCGCCCCCAGCCCGGCCAGTGCTCCGAGGGCCCCCAGCACCGCATCGACGATCATGGCGGCCTCCTCGTGGCCCGCGCGCACACCGGCGTGTCCGGCCTGCGCCGACCCTGATCGGCCGGGGACCGCCGGAACAACTGATTCCACGCTACGCCTGCCCGGTCCGCGCCGGAGCGAACGTCCCGGAGCCTCTAGGATCCTGGCCATGCCGACCGTGGCCGCGTCCTCCTCGCCCGCCGACGACCCCGCCGACGACCCCGCCGACGATCCCGCCGACCCCCGCCATCCCGCCGAGGCGGCCGTCCGGGCCGGCGGACTCGCCGCGCTGGACCGCGTCGTCACCGGCTGCCGGGCCTGCCCGCGCCTGGTCCAGTGGCGAGAGGAGACCGCCCGGACCAAGCGCCGCGCCTACCGGGACTGGGACTACTGGGCCCGCCCCGTCCCGGGCTTCGGGCCGCCGGACGCCCCGCTCGTCCTGGTCGGCCTCGCCCCCGCCGCCCACGGCGCCAACCGCACCGGCCGGATCTTCACCGGCGACCCCTCCGGCGACCTGCTCTACGCCGCCCTGTACGAGCTCGGGTTCGCCAACCGCCCCGAGTCCGTCCGCCACGGCGACGGCCTGGAGCTGTCCGGCGTCCGGATCACCGACCCGGTCCGCTGCGCCCCGCCGGACAACAAGCCCAGCACGGCCGAACGCGACACCTGCCGGCCCTGGATCACCCGGGAGCTGGAGCTGATGCGCCCCACCGTGCGCACCGTCGTCGCCCTCGGCGGCTTCGCCTGGCAGGCGATGCTGCCGGTGATCGCGGACGCCGGCTGGCGGGTCCCCCGCCCCCGCCCCGCCTTCGGCCACGCCGCCCTCGCCGTCTTCCCGGCCCGCGACGGCGGCCCGGACCTGCGGATGTACGGCTGCTACCACGTGAGCCCGCGCAACACGAACACCGGCCGGCTGACCACCGCTATGCTCCGGGACCTGCTGCGCGAGGCGGCCCGCTCGGCGGGGCTCGACCCCCGGTAGCGCGCCCCCGCCGGTGGCCTCGCCCGCTCGACCCCGCTCGCGCGGGCCGGTCAGTCGAACCGCCGGGTGGCCGTGATCCCGCCGTCCACCGGCAGCGTCACGCCCGCGACGTACGAGGCCCGGTCGCTCAGCAGCCAGGCGGCCGCCTGCGCCACCTCCTCGTCCGTACCCGGCCGGCCCAGCGGCGTGGAGCGCTCCACCAGTGCGGCGAACTCCGGCCCGGACCCGAAGAACGGCTCGGTACCCGGCGTGCGCACCACCCCCGGCGCGACGGCGTTGACCCTGATGCCGTGCCGGGCGTGATCGGCGGTGGCCGCCTTCACCAGACCGCTCAGACCGTGCTTGGCGGCCTGCTGGGCGCCGTCGCCGAAGCCCCCGACCAGCGCCCCCACACCGGAGTTGAGCACCACCGCGCCGCCGCGCCCGGCCTCCGTCATCGCCCGCAGCTGGGCCCGCAGACAGAGCCAGGTGCCGCGCAGGTTGAGCGCGTGGGTGTCGTCCCACTCCGACTCCGAACGCTCGGTGAGCGGGACCGGCGGCAGGCCGTTGCCCGCGTTGTCGAAGGCCGCGTCCAGCCGGCCGAAAGCCTCCAGTGCCGTGTCCACCGTCCGCCGCGCACCGGCGGCCGTGGTCAGATCGGCGGCGACCGCCACCGCCTCGGCCCCGGTGGCGCGCAACTCGGTGGCCAGCTCCTCCACCTCGGTGCCGGAGCGGGCGGCGAGCACCAGCAGCGCGCCCTCCCGGGCGAACAGCCGGGCGGCGGCCGCGCCGATGCCCCGCCCGGCGCCGGTGACGATCGTGACCTTGTCGTCGAGAAGTCCCATGCGGCGAGCCTGCCGCCGTACCCGCCGGCCCACCAGCGGCCGGACGCTCCCCGGGAACCGGCTTCCTGGGACAGCCAGGTCCTGGCTGTCCCGGGCGAGCTGTGGCAGCCTGACGCGCATGCCCGAGACCCCGCTGGGCGCCTTCCTCCGCGCCCGCCGCTCCCGACTCGCGCCCGCCGACGCCGGCCTGCCCGCCTCCGGACGCCGCCGTACCCCCGGACTGCGCCGCGAGGAGGTCGCCGCCCGCGCCGGGATCTCGGCCGACTACTACGCCCGCCTGGAACAGGGCCGCCAACGGGTGCCGACCGGCCCGGTCCTCGACGGCCTCGCCGAGGCCCTGCAACTGACCGCCCCCGAGCGCGGCTACCTGCACCGGCTGGCCGCCCGCCCGCACCGCCCGGCCCCGCCGCCCGCCGAAGCCCCGGCGCTCCCTGCGACCACCCTCGCCCTGCTGGACACCCTGGACGCCGCGCCCGCCTTCGTCACCGGCCCCACCTTCGACCTGCTGGCCTGGAACCGGCCCGCCGCCCTGCTGCTGGCCGGGCCGGAACGACGGCCGGCCCGTGAACGGAACCTGCTCTGGCAGGTGTTCTGCTGCCCGTACCGGGACCGCTCACAGGGCAACACGGCCGCCGAGGGCTCGATCGGCGCCGACCTGGTCGCCTCACTGCGCGCCCAGCACGCCGACCGGCCCCGCGACCGCGCCCTGCTCGCCCTGGTCCACCGGCTGTCGGCCGACAGCCCCGTCTTCGCCGAGCTCTGGGACCGCCACCGCGCCGCCCCGCCCCGCCCCGGCCGCCTCCATGTCCGCCACCCGGCCCTCGCCGCCACCGTCCTCGACTACACCGTCCTGCCCCTCCCCGAGGACGGCCGCCACCTCTTCGCCTTCCTCGCCCCGCCCGACAGCCCCACCCGGCACGCCTTCGCGGCGGCCGGCGGGGACCGGCCCCGGACCGCCGCCGCCCCGGGGTAGCCGCCGCCCCGGGGGGTCCCGCGACTCTTCGCGCACCCGGCGGAGAGCGGAGATCCGCGGGACACGCCCTACCCGAACCGGGCCAGCTTCCGCTTGCCCGCCCGCCGCCAGACATCCGGCAGGCGCCGCCGGGCGGCCTCGGCCGACGCCAGCTGACGCCCGTACAGGGCGCCGTACCCGAACGGCTCGCCACCGGTGACCGCGTGGGTCGCGAGGGCGGTCGCGGCCACCACGGCGTCCTGGTGCTCGCCCAGCACCTCCTGGACGGCCTTCATCCGCTTCGCGTAGCGCTCGGCCCGGGCGCCGGCCGCCGGGGCGGCGGCCTCACCGGCGTAGCGGGCGCGCTTGGCCGCCTTGCGGGCCTCGTGGAGCGCGCGGGTCCGCTCGTCGGGGGCGGCTGCAAGGGCCGCCCCGACCCGCCCGGCCGTACGACGCTGCTCGCGGGCGGCGATGCGGGAGAGCTCCGGGACGGCGCTGCGGGCGGCACGCCGGCGCAGCGGCGGGTCCGCGAGGAAGCCGGCGAGAGCCTCGCCGAGCGCCCGGCGGCGGGGGCTGTCCAGGGCGGCGACCACCTCGGGCCAGATGGCGCGGTACTCGGCCTCGCCCCACCGGTCCAGCGCTGCGGCGACCCGCTGCGGGCCGCACCCGGCGGGCAGCTCGCGGGCCTCGGCGGCCAGCCGTGCGGCCAGCACCTCGCGGTCCCGCGCCCTGCCCAGGACGCCGCCGAGCCAGCGCAGCTCGGCGACCAGCTCGTCGGTCGCTCCGGGGGCGACCAGCCGCCGGAAGGTCTGCAGGGCGCTGCGCAGCCGCCGGCATGCGACCCGCATCCGGTGCACGGCGTCCGGCTCGTCCGCCCGGACGGCGTCGTCCAGGCCGGCCAGCACTGCCGCCTGCGTCTCCAGGCGGGCCAGCAGCACCTGCCCCACCGTGGTGTCGGGTCTCGCCATGGACGCTCGCCCCCTCGTCGGGTCAGCGGGAACGCCTTCCAGGCTAATCCGCGTCGGGCCGCTGTCGCCCGCGCGGCAGCCGGGCGGGCGACCCCGCGGGCGGCCGGGCCCGCTGTCGAACCCGCTGTCGAACCCGCTGTCGAACCCCGCAGGCTACTGATCCCGCGTCAGCCGGACCAGGGACCTACGGGCCCTCGTGCCGGATGCGAGCGCCATGACATACTCCGGAGCGTGACGACCTCCTCCCGTGCGACCAGGGCCCTGCGGGCCGCGGTGTTCACCGCGCTCGCCGTGCCGATGGCCGCGTTGGGCCAGGTCGTCATCACGGGCCGCCCGCTGCCGCTGTCGCTGGTGGCCTCGGCCGGTGCCGTCGTCTTCCTGGTCGCGGCCGTCCTGGCCGGCGGGGAACGGCGGATGCTGCACATCTCCGGCGTGATGGTGCCGGTCGAGCTGCTGCTCAACACCACGTTCAACCTGGGCCAGGCCGGCTGTTCGCCGGTGCTGGCCGGTCAGGTGCCCGCCCGCGGGGTGAACCTGCTGGTCTGCGGCGGCGGGTCGGTGGACGGCTCGCTGCTGAGCGGCCCGCTGGGCCACGCCGGGCAGTTGGCCCCCGCCGCGACCCAGCTGCTGCTCCTGCTGGTGCACGTGGTGATCGCCCTCGCCGCCTCGGCCTGGCTGCGGATGGGCGACGCCGCCCTGTCCGGCCTGGCCCGGGCGCTGTGCGCGCTGCGCCAGTCGCTGGCCGGCCCGCTGCGCGCCCTGGTCGTCCTGCTGCTCCCCGCGCCGGTGCGTCCGGTGCTGCGGGTGCCGCTGCCGGTGTCGGACCGTGCCCGGCCGCGCCGCGAGGACGTGGTGCTGAGCCCGGCGCCCCGGCGCGGCCCGCCCGCCTTCGCGCCTGCCTGCTGATCACCGTCCCGACCTGATCACCGTCCCGACCTGATCACCCCCGTACCCGGCCGGACGGCCCCGGTACGCCCGCAGGCAGTGCGCACGACTCCCGCGTTCACCGACCCCGCCGCACCCGGTGCGGCTCCCCGCGCGCACCCGCGCGCCGCGTACAGGAGTTGACTTCCCCATGGCTCAGGCCCCCAGCAAGCAGCAGGCCAAGCGCATCAGTGCCCGTGAGCGGATCCAGGAGGCGCAGCGCCGCGAGCAGCAGGCCGCCAAGCGCCGTCAGCGGATCGTCGTGACGGTTTCCGCGGTCGTCGTGCTGGCCCTCGCGGGCGGTGTCGCCGTCGCGATCAACTCGGCCTCGGACAAGAACGACAAGTCCGCCGCCGCCGCGTCGGCCCCGCTGGTCACCCCCGCCAACGCCTCCGGCCCGAACGGCACGGTGATCACCTACGGCAAGGCCGACGCCCCGCACACCATGGAGATCTACGAGGACTTCCGCTGCCCGGTCTGCAAGCACTTCGAGGTGGCCAACGGCGAGACCGTCAAGAAGCTCACCGAGGACGGCCGGATCAAGGTGGAGTTCCACCTGGCGGCGTTCCTGGACAAGAACCTCGGCGGCAAGGGCTCGCGCACCGCGCTGGCCGCGGCCGGCGCCGCGCTGAACGAGGGCGTGGACCAGTTCAAGGCGTTCCACGACGTGCTGTACGCCAACCAGCCGGACGAGCGCGAGGACGGCTTCGGCGACGTCGACCGCATCCTGGACCTGGCCGGCCAGGTGCCCGGGCTGAAGACGGACGCCTTCGTGAAGGCGGTGACCGACAAGACCTACGCCCCGTGGGCTGCCAAGGTCTCCGACGCGTTCAACGGCAGCGGGGTGACCGGCACGCCGACCGTCAAGGTGGACGGCAAGCAGATCACCCTGTTCGCCGGCAACGCCGTGGTCCCGGCCGAGCAGTTCACCGCGCAGGTGAAGCAGGCCGCCGGCCTCCAGTAGGCCGCGCCTCCGCCCCCGCGCACCACCGCACCGTACGGCACCACCCGGCCCGGCCGAACTCCCGGCCGGGCCGGCTCCTCCCAGCCAGCCACCGGAGTGTGCTGTCATGACCGCCGCTACCACCGTGCACCCGTCCCGCTCCGCTCCCGATGCCGCCGCCGCCCGGGCCCCGATCGGCGCGAGCCGGGCCTACGCCCTCCTGCTGTTCCTGGGCGGCCTGGTCGGGCTGGCCGCCTCGGCCGTCCTGACCTTCGACAAGCTCCGCATCCTGGAGAACCCCTCCTACGTCCCCAGCTGCAACATCAACCCGATCATCAGCTGCGGTTCGGTGATGCGCACCGAACAGGCGGAGGTCTTCGGCTTCCCGAACCCGCTGCTCGGGCTGGCCGCCTTCGGCGCGCTGACGGCGATCGGCGCGGGGCTGCTCGCCGGTGCCGGGTACCGGCGCTGGTTCTGGCTGGGCCTGAACGCCGGCACCGCGCTGGGCGTGGTGTTCGCGCACTGGCTGATCTACCAGGCGCTGTACGACATCGGCGCGCTGTGCCCGTACTGCATGGTGGTGTGGGCCACGGTGGTGGTGCTGTTCTGGTACACGACGCTGCACAACCTGCGCACGGGCGTGATCCCGGCGGGCCCGCGGGCGGGGGTGGTCGTCCGGGAGGCGGCGCGCTACCACTGGGCGCTGCCGGTGCTGTGGGCGGCGGTGATCGCGCTGCTGGTCCTCAACCGCTTCTGGTCCTACTGGAGCACGCTGCTCTGATCGTCCGTCACCCCACGTACCCGTCCGAGTGCAGCAGTGCGGCGGCGCCGGTCCGCCGGGCCTCCAGGGCCGCGGTGAGCCGGCGCGCCGCACCGGGCTGCAGCAGGACGGCGGCCCGGGCCGGGGTGAACCAGCCGTGGTCGGCGACCTCCTCGGCCTGCGCCCGGACCGCCGTGCCGTCCGCGACCGTCCCGCCGTCGAACATGAACTGCACGGCGGGGTGGGCGTGTTCGCCCTGGTCGGGGATCGAGTCGCGCCACTCCACGACGAGCAGCCGCAGCGGCCCGGCCAACAGCCCGGTCTCCTCGTACAGTTCGCGGGCCGCGCACTCGGCGGGCCCCTCCCCCCGGTCCATCCCGCCGCCGGGGAACTGCCACTGGTCGCGGTAGCTGGCCTTCAGCAGCAGGACCCGGCCCGGCCCGTCGGTGAGCAGGACGCTGCAGCCGACGTAGGCGCGCACCATCCCGGCGAGCCACTCCTCCTCCGAGAGTGCCCAGGTGTCCGTCATCGCGCCTCCTCCGCCGGGTTCCCGTCCTCGCGGCCACTCTGCCGCGATCGCGGCCCCGGGAAAGCCGGTCGGCTCCTAATCCACCCGAATGAGTGCCGGTGGGGGCGCCTGTTCGAACACGGCCCGCCGGAAGGCGTTGCGCAGGTCGGTGAGCTGCTGGATCCCCCGGTCGTAGTGCACCTTGTTGGTGAGCAGCAGGGCCCAGCGGCCGAGCCTGCGGGAGACCCAGAAGCCGGTGCCGGTGAAGCCGTAGTGGACGAAGGTGCCCTCGGCCGGGTCGGTGCCGGGAGCGTGCAGCCAGGACAGGCCGCGGGCGGGGGCGAGGCCGCCGGTGTGCTCGCGCAGCGATTCGTCGATCCACGGCTCGCCCCAGAACGCCCCGGGCGGCGGGACGAGCAGCGCGGTGAGGAAGCGGGCGAGGTCGCGGGCGGTGGAGAAGACCCCGGCGTTGCCGGAGACCCCGCCGAGCAGCCGGGCGGAGGGGTCGTGGACGACGCCGCACAGGTGGGTGCCGGCGCCCTCCTCGTACTCGGTGGGCGCGGTGCGGGCGGCGAGCGCGCCGCCGAGCGGGCCGTACCGGGTGTCGGTCATGCCGAGCGGCCCCCAGACCCAGCGCGCGGCGAGCCCGTCCAGCGGCGCGCCGCCGAGGTCCTCGACCAGGTGGGCGAGCAGGACGGCGGCGCGGTCGGTGTACTCGACGGCGGTGCCCGGCGGGCGGTGCAGCGGGGCGGCGAGCACTCCGGCCCGGATCGCCGCGGGGTCGCGTCCGTAGAGCTGCTCGAAGCGGGTGTACGGGAGCATTCCCGCGGTGTGGGTGAGGAGTTGACGGACCGTCACCTCGCCGGCGGGGTGTCCGGCGGCCGGCGGCCACCAGCGGCCGAGCGGCTCGTCCAGCGGGAGCCGCCCGGATTGCCGCAGCACCCCCGCGCAGGGCCAGAGCGCGACGACCTTGGTGAGGCTGGCGAGGTCGTACAGCGTGTCGGGCCCGGGCCGCAGCCGCGCGTACGGCCCCTGCCCGAGCACACCGTGGCTGCCGCCGCCGAGCGTGCCGCCGGCGTCGCCGACGGCCCAGACGGCTCCCGCCCCGACGGTGCGCGCGCCCTCCCGGACCAGCCGGTCCAGTTCCCCGCCGGGCGCGTCCGGGTCGGGGAGCCGGTCGGCTCCGGGTGCTCGGTGACTCATCCGTCTCCCCCTTCGGGCCGACGGAAGCCTTCCCCGCACAGCGGTCGCTCAGACCGCCGCGGCGAGCTCCTTGCCGAGGCAGATACTCTGCGCGTGATCCTTGTAGATGCCGAACTTCCGGATCGCGTCGTAGCCCTCGGACCGGTACAGCGCGACGGCCTCGGGCTGCTCGGTGCCGGTCTCCAGGATGAAGCGGGTCCGCCCGGCCTCGATCGCGGTCCGCTCCAGGCGGCCCAGCACCGCGCGGGCCAGGCCGCGGCCGCGGGCCGCGGGGACCACGAACATCCGCTTCAGCTCCGCGTCGCCGTCGCGCAGGCCGTCCGGGCCGGCCTGCTTGGCCCGCCAGCCGCCGCAGGCGACCGGCCGGCCGTCCAGGTAGGCGATCATGAACAGGCCGGCCGGCGCCTCGAAGTCCTCGGGGCGCATGACGGTCTCGTCCGGGTCGCCGTAGCGGCGCACGTACTCCTGCTGCACCTCGGCCGACAGGGTCTGGGCGTCGGGGTGGGCGTAGCCGGTGATGCGGAACTCGACGGTGCCGGTGTCCCGGGCGGTGCTGGTGCTCATGCCGAAAAGCCTACGATCCCCGCTCAGCGGGCCTCGAACCGGGCGACCAGGTCGTCCTTGCCGAACATCCGGGCGGTGTCCACGGCGCTCGGGGCGCCGGCCCGCGGGTCGGCGCCGCCGGCCAGCAGGACGTCCAGCACGTCCGTGGCGCCCTTGAAGACGGCCCCGGCCAGCGGGGTCTGCCCGTGGTCGTTGGCGCGGTTCGGGTCGGCGCCGTACCGGAGCAGCTCCGCCACCGTCGCGGCGTGGCCGTGGTACGCGGCGAGCATCACCAGGGTGTCGCCGCGGCCGTTGGTGAGGTCGGCCGGGGCCCCGGCGTCCAGGTAGGCGGAGAGGGTCTCGGTCTCCCCGGCCCGGGCGGCGTCGAAGAGCTTCCCGGCGAGCGCGATCACCTCGGCGTCGGGGGCGTCGGGGGCGTCGGCGGGCTGCTGGCTGGCGGCGTCGGTCATGGCGGGCGGCCTTTCCGGTCGGGTCGTCGGGCGGTCTCGGGGCTGCGCCCAGGGCACGGTAGCGGCCGGCGCCGGAACGGGCCAGCGGGCGTCCGGAATCCGGATGACGGCCCGCGCCCGCCACGACACACGGCCGCGCGCGTTGCGCAGCCATTCGAGCGAACTTCCCGGACCCCCCGGAAGCTTCCCGTCCTCCGCCCGGGAATGCCTCGGCACATCGAATCCTCTCGGCACCCGGCCCCACTCCGGCCGGGTCGCATACCGCCACCCGGTCACCGGAACGGTATTGGACGGCAGAACCACCCATTTGCACCGTTCCATCATCTATTACTTTTTGTCACGATTGATGCACTTTCCGTAACACCCCCGCTTGTCCCCCCTTCCTGAGGAGCGGAACGTGATCCTCTCGATTTCCGGCATCGTCCTGTTCGGCACCATCGCCTTTCTCTTCTTCCGCCGGGACGGACTAAAGGTCTCCCACGCCATCGTCTGCGCCCTCTTCGGCTTCTACATCGCGGGCTCCTCGATCGCACCGAGCATCACCGCGGGCGGCGCGAGCCTCGCCAGCCTGCTCAGCGGCATCAAGTTCTGACCACGTCCGGATCTCCTCCGTACCGGCCCGGGCGCGGATCCCACCGCCCCGGGCCCCGTCGTTGCCCACCCGCGCCACCCCACCCGTCCCGCCGTTCGGGGAGTCAAGGAATGCCGCTCCACCGCCACCTCACCAAGGGCCGCGCGATCGCCCGGACCGCCGGGGACCACGCCTCCGACATGTTCGCCCCGCTCTCCGTGATCGGCCGCGGCCTGCGCCACCACGTGGACTGGGCCAAGTCCCGCTGGCAGGCCACCCCCAAGGACCGCCGCGGGCCGACGCTGTTCCTGACCGCCGCCCTGCTGATCGGCGTCTACCTGCTGCCGCACGGCCTGCTGTTCGCCCTGATCACCCTGATGGCCAGCACCGCCTGGGCCGGCCGGGCCCCCAGGGCGACGCCCGCACCGCCCGCCCCGGACGTCGCCGACGTCAAGCTCGCGGCCCTCTACGCGGCGCTCACCCCGTACCTGTGCGGACCCGAGGACGCCAACCCGCTGTACCACTTCGAGGGCAGCCACAAGAACGCCTTCAGCGCGTGGGACTTCGACGGCGAGGGCAGGCTCTCCCGGCTGGAGATGACCTACCCCGCCTACTTCACCGACACCGAGCCGGCCGCCCGGGCCCGGATCGAGCAGGTCGTCCAGGGCAAGGCCGGCCGGGCCCGCGAGTACCGCTTCGACTGGGACGAGGAGTCCAACCGGCTGCGGATCACCGCCCTCGCCCCGCTGGCCGCCGACATCGCCGCCCAGCGCTTCGTGGCGGCCCCCGGCGAGATCGTGCTGGGCTTCACCGACGAGGACGGCACCGCCCGGACCATCCCGGTCGTCCGGGGCGGCACCACCGTCCAGCGGCCGCCGGTGGTCTGGCGCACCGGCCCGCGCTCCGCCGAGCCGCACCTGCTGGTGCTCGGCGTCACCGGCTACGGCACCTCCAGCCTGCTGCGCTCGGTGGCGCTCCAGGCCCTCCCGTACGCCGACCTGGTGGTGGTCGACGGCGCGGGCACCGGCGAGCACGCCTGCCTGGTGAACCGGCCCGGCGTGCACACCGTGGAGACCAGCCTGCACGGCGCGCTGGCCGCCCTGGACTGGGCCGTCGGCGAGACGGAGCGCAGGCTCGCCGCGCTCAACGCCGCCCGGCACGCCGGAACCGCCCCGCCCGAGGACGTCACCCGGCCGCTGTGGCTGCTGCTGGACCACCCGACCGAGCTGAGCGAGCTCGCCCGGGCCGAGGGCCGCCCCGACCCGCAGGACCTCCTGGAGCTCCCGCTGCGCCACGGCCGGGCCGCCCGGGTCACCGTGGTGGTCGCCGACGACCTGGAGGCCCGGGACCGGATCACCGCCACCGTCCGCGCCACCACCCGGGCCCGCGTGGTGCTCGGCCCGGCCGGCCCGGACGAGGGGCGCGAAGCGCTCGGCGCGCCGCTGGACATCGTGCCCGCCGCCCACGCCCCGATCGGGCGCGGCTACGCCCGGATCGGCAACGGCGCCCCGGTCCGGCTCCAGGTGCCCGCCACCGTCGATCCGCTGGACGACGAGGTCCCGGCCGCGCTGCGGGACGCGGTGATCGCCCTGCTGCCGCACCGGGACACCCGCACCGAGGCGGCCGCCGCCGAGCCGCCCCGCCCGGACCGCCCGCCGGTGGTGCCCGCGGCCGATCCGGCCCGTCCGGTCGACCTGGCCAAGGGCGAGCCGATGATCCGTTCACGGCCGATCTCCTGACGGCCGGGCCGCCTCCCCGGGCCGTCCCCGGCCGGCTTTCGGCTCCCGGCAGGGGTCGGCGCCCGGCGCCGAATCCCCTCCCGGTACGCTCGTCACAGAAAGTCCGCACGATCACCAGATGTGAAATAGGTGACACCTGGGGTGATATCACCGGCCAGATGTGACAAATCGGGCGCGGGTGGGTACAAACAGGGGCGGCACTACAAGACGACGCATGTCCCGGGACGGGAATCTTCGTCGGAAGCCGAGCGTTGACCGAACGACGAAGAACAGCGACCACTAGTCCTGTGGGCCATAAGCCCGGGAGGCACGATTCATGAGCGAGCGAGCTCTCCGCGGCACGCGACTCGGGGCCACTAGCTACGAGACCGACCGTGGTATCGATCTGGCTCCCCGCCAGACCGTCGAGTACGCATGTCAGAACGGACACCGTTTCGAGGTTCCTTTCTCGGTCGAGGCGGAGATCCCCGCGACCTGGGAATGCCGCTTCTGCGGCCAGGAGGCGGCACTTCTCGACGGCGACGAGCCGGAGGAGAAGAAGACCAAGCCGACGCGCACCCATTGGGACATGCTGATGGAGCGCCGGACGCGCGAGGAGTTGGAGGAGGTGCTGGCCGAACGGCTGGCCGTGCTCCGCTCCGGTGGGATGAACCTCGCGGTGCACCCGCGAGACACCCGTAAGAGCGCCTGACACCTCTCTCCCGCCCCGCGCGGGAGGACGCGAAAAGGGACCCTGGTCACCAGGGTCCCTTTCGCGTTGTCCGGCGGCGTGCCAGCCTTCCCGGCGCCGTCCGCCGGGCCGTGCCGTGCACGCGAGGAGCCCCCGGGGGCGGGTTCTCCGCGCCCCGGGGGCTCCATCGGAACGGGCGGGTCAGCCGGCGATCGGCGGGCGGTAGGTGGTGTCCGGACCCTGCGGGCCGCGCGGACCGGCCTCCGGGTCCACGACCTCGCCCTGGATCACCTTGCCGTCCGGGCGGTGGATGCGCAGCTGCTCCTGCAGCCGCATCGCGTCCGCGAACGGGTCGGCGCCGGCCACGGAGGCGCTGCGCAGCGCCTTGTCCGCGACCCGGCGGCCGAGCACCCGCCACAGGGCCCGGGTGGGCGGGAGGAGCAGGGTCAGGGCCAGCAGGTCGGACAGGAAGCCGGGGACGATCAGCAGCAGGCCGCCCAGCACGGTCATGCTGGTGCCGGTCTGCGGCTGCTGGGACTGCGGGTTCTTGCTCTGCTCGATCGCCGCCGACAGCGCCTTCAGCCCGGCCCGCTTGATCAGCGAGCCGCCGATCAGGGCGCCCGCGACGAGCAGCAGCACGACGGTGAAGCCGCCCAGCCAGGAGCCGACCTGGACCAGCAGCCAGATCTCCAGCACCAACCAGGCGGTGATCAGCAGCGGCAGCACCCGGCGGAGCCTGCTGCGCGGGGCCGGACGGGTGGGGGTAGCTTGCTGGGTCACGGTACGAATCCACTCCAAGCGGTGCTCTGCGCGCCGCACGGGAGGTCCGGGCCGGCTACGGCACCACCTGCTCCAACGATTCCCGCGCCGCCGGTGTTCCGGCGACCGGGCCCGGGCGCCGCGCCCTACGCCTTCCGGCGCCGTCCGACCAGCAGGGCCGCGCCGCAGGCCAGCAGGCCGCCGACGGCCAGCGTCCACTCCGGGGCGGCGCCCACCCGGTCGGCGACGGTGGTGCCGTCGCGCAGCGGGACGGTCGCCGACAGCTCGGCCGCGGTCAGCTCCTCGGTGCGCTGCTGGACGCTGCCGTCCGGGGCGATCACCGCGCTGATGCCGCTGGTGGCGGCGATCAGCACCGCCCGGCCGTGCTCGACGGCCCGCAGCCGGCTCATCGCCAGCTGCTGCTCGGGCTGCCCGGTCTTCGCGTAGGTCGCGTTGTTGGTCTGGACGACCAGGACCCGGGCGCCGCTGTCCACGGTGTCGCGGACGATCTCGTCGTAGGCGACCTCGAAGCAGATCACGTCGCCGATCCTGGCCGGGCCGAGCTGCATCACGCCGTTGTGGTCGCCGGGGTAGAAGTCCCGGGCGACCCGCTGGAGGCGGGTGATCACCGTCATCAGCTGGGCGCGGAAGGGCACGTACTCGCCGAACGGGACGGGGTGCTGCTTGGTGTAGGAGGCGCCGGGGCCGGTGACCGGGTCCCAGACGATGCCCTCGTTCTGGACGTGCTGCGCGTCCGGGCCGTCCACCAGGGTGCCGACCAGGGTCGGCACCCCGACCGCCTTGACCGCCTGGTCGATCCGCTGGCGGGCCAGCGGATCGCTGAACGGGTCGAGGTCGGAGGAGTTCTCCGGCCAGATCACGATGTCGGGGCGCTCGACCTTGCCGGCCCTGATGTCGGCGGCGAGCCGCTCGGTGGCCGAGGCGTGGTTGTTGAGGACCATCATCGGGCGGCCCAGGAAGTCCATGCCCGGGTTGGGCACGTTGCCCTGGACGATGGCGACCTTGACGGTGTCGTCGGCGACCGTGGGCACCGGGACGAGGTAGCCGGCCAGCAGCGCGGCCACCGCGCCGAGCGCCGCCAGCGCGGCCGCCCTCGGGGCCCTGCCGGGCCCGCGCACCCGCAGCGCGGCCCAGCCCAGCAGGGCGCCGCAGAGGGCGACCGCGAAGGTCACCAGCGGTGCGCCGCCGAGCGCGGCCAGCGGGGTGAACGGGCTGGCGGTGTTGGCGAAGGCGAGCCGGCCCCAGGGGAAGCCGCCGAGCGGCAGCCGGTCGCGGGCCCACTCCTGGGTGACCCACAGGCAGGCCGCCCAGAGCGGCCACCCCGGCAGCCGGGAGGTGACGGCCAGGGCGCCGCCCAGCAGGGCCAGGAACAGCGCCTCCACGACCGACAGGCCGATCGTGGCGTCCCAGCCGACCACCCGCAGCCAGCTGAGCAGCATCAGGAAGAACGGCAGGCCGAACGCGAAGCCGGTCCACAGGCCCTGGCGGAAGGTGCGGCCCCGGGTCAGCAGCGAGAGCGCGGCGACCCCGAGCAGCGACAGCGGCCACAGGTCGTACGGCGGGAAGGCGAGGGCCAGCAGCAGGCCGGCCAGGACGGCGAGGCCCGTGCGCGGGAGCCCGGCGCGGATCCTGGCGAGCGCGCGGGCTCCGCGGCTCGGTCGGGGCGCCGGCTCCTGCGGCTCGGGTACGGCCTCGGGCCGTTCCTGGGTGACGGGAGTGGCCACCGGCGCACCATCTTCCTGGGGCTTGCTGTTCGGACGCTGTGCGAAGAAGGTACCCCGGAACGTCGGTGGCCCGTGCGGTGAGGGTGACGGCGGGGTCAGCGTGGGGCGTAGCGGAAATCCCGCAACGGCCAGTGCCCGGTGAGCCAGTCGGAGACGGCGCGGTGCAGCGGCTCGTCCAGGTGGGCGCGGTCGGCCCGGACCCAGGAGCTGACCGAGACCGCCGAGGGGTCCTCGCGGTCCGGGTAGATGTAGACGCAGCCGATCACCTCGTCGCGGTCCGGCTCCAGGACGGTGTAGGTGAAGCCGGTGCGGGCCTCGAAGTCGGCGGCGTGGCGGCGCAGGTCGTCGAGGTTGCGCTCCGGGGGCATTCCGTCGGCGGGCGGCCAGCCGCGGCCGGCCCAGCCGGGGGTGGCGCGGATGTGGTCGATGCTGCTCGTCCAGGCGGCGTGGTCGGAGGCGTTGTGCCGCTCGCCCAGGGGCTCCAGGCGGAACTCCGGGGCGAGCAGCTCGCGCGGGACGGTGAAGTCGGCGGGCACCGGTTCGATCATGCCGATCAACCTAGGGCGTGCCCGCCCGACGTTCCACGGGGTTTACCGCTGGTGCACCGTGCGGCCGCGGACCACGGTGCGCAGGCAGGTCGGCAGCGGGTGGCCCGGGGTGAGGTCGGGCAGCCCGGGGGTGCCGGAGCGCGGGTCGGTGGACCAGCCCGCCACCCGGGAGTCGGGAGCCTGGACGACCAGCTCGCCGGCCGCCCAGATCGCGTAGCTGGCGACGGCGCCGGGGACGAGCACGCCGTCCTGGTCGCGGCCGATCGCGCGCCAGCCGCCGCGGGTGTGGGCGGTGAAGGCCGCGCGGACCGAGATCCGGTGCTCCGGGGTCCGGTGGAAGGCGGCCGCGCGGACGGTGCCCCAGGGGTCGAGCGGGGTGACCGGGGCGTCCGAGCCGAAGGCCAGCGGGACGCCGGCCCGCAGCAGCGTGGCGAAGGGGTTGAGGGCGGCCGCCCGCTCGGCGCCCAGGCGCTGGACGTACATGCCGTCCGGGCCGCCCCAGGCGGCGTCGAAGGCGGGCTGGACGGAGGCGGTCAGGCCGAGTTCGGCGAAGGCGGCGACGGCCTTGTCGTCCAGGGCCTCGGCGTGCTCGACGCGGTGGCGCAGGGCCTTGACCCGGGCGGCGCCGACCCGGGCGCCGGCCTCCCGGACGCCGTCGAGGACCGCCGTGACCGCCGCGTCGCCGATGGCGTGGAACCCGGCCTGGATCCCGGCCTCGGTGCAGGCGGCGACGTGGTCGGCGACCTGCTCGGCGGTCAGGTAGGCGGTGCCGGTGTGCTCCGCGTCCTCGTACGGGGCGTGCAGGCAGGCGGTGTGCGAGCCGAGCGCGCCGTCCACGAAGAGGTCGCCTCCGGCGCCCACCGCACCGAGCCTGCGGGCGGTCTCGACACCGCCCAACTCGCCCCAGTAGCCGAAGACTTCGGGCCCCTCGCCCTCGGCGGCCAGGGCCAGCAGGGCGGCCAGGTCGGCCTCCGAGGAGATCTCCGGGCCGGCGCACTCGTGCAGGGCGCCGATGCCGAGTTCGGCGGCGCGGGCCAGGGTGGCGCGCTGGGCCCGGCGGCGCTGCCCGGGGGTGAGGCGGGCCAGCGCGGTCTGCCGCACGGCGTGGTGGGCGTCCTTGGTGAGCGGGCCCTCGGGGTTGAAGCCGGGCGCCCCGGCCAGGCCCTCGGTGAGGGTGCGCAGCGCGGTGGTGGCGAGCGCGGAGTGCACGTCGGTGCGGGAGAGGTAGAGCGCGGCGCCACGGGCGGCGGCGTCGAGTTCGGCGAGCGTGGGCGGGCGGCCCTCGGGCCAGCCGGTCTCGTCCCAGCCGTGGCCGATCAGCACACCGCCGGGCTCGGGCCGGGCGTCGACGAAGGCGGTGACGGCGGCCAGGGCGGCGGCCAGCGAGGGGCTGCCGGTGAGGTCGAGGCCGGTGAGCGCCAGGCCGGTGGCGGTGGCGTGCACGTGGGCGTCCACGAAGGCGGGGGTGACCAGGGCGCCGTCCAGCTCGACGATCTCGTCGACGGTCGCGGCGTACGCCTCGGCGGCGCCGTCACTGCCGACCCAGGCGACGTGCCCGCCTTCCACGAGCATCGCGGTGGCGAAGGGGTCGGCGGGGCTGTAGACGGCGCCGCCGCGCAGCAGGACGGTCCAGGAGGTGCGTTCGGTCATGCCGCCAAGTCTGCACCCCACCGGTTCGCGGTCAGAGCTTCGGGGGGCGTGCCTCGTACGGGGTGGACAGGACGACGGTGGTGCGGGTGGAGACACCGGCGGCGCTGCGGATGCGCGCGAGCAGGTCCTCCAGGTCGCCGGGGGCGCCGACGCGGACCTTGAGGATGTAGTTCTCGTCGCCGGCGACGCTGTGGCAGGCCTCGATCTCGGGCAGGCCGGCCAGCCGCTCGGGGGTGTCGTCCGGGGCGCTCGGGTCGAAGGGTTTGACCGAGATGAACGCGGTCAGCGCCAGGTCGACGGAGTCGGGGTCGATGATCGCGGTGTAGCCGCGGATCACCCCGCGCTGTTCGAGGCGGCGCACCCGCTGGTGCACCGCCGAGGTGGACAGGCCGGTGGCCTTGCCCAGGTCCGTGTAGCTCATCCGGCCGTCTTCGAGGAGCAGCTGGACGATGCGTTGGTCGAGATCCTCCACAGTGCGCAAACCTACCCGGTCGGGAGCACGGGGGGCGCACGCGGTGGCACAGGACGGGTTCGCAGGTGCCGGGCGGGCACATGCCGGGCGAATGTGGCATCCGGTGTGGCCAAGGACACACCCGGTGCATCACGGTGCACGGGACCGCAGGATTATGAGTCCGGATCACAGGGAAGTGCTGGTTGTGGCCCTGGACGACCACGCCGGGCCCGATCCTAGGGGGATCCTCATGCCTGCTACCGACCAGCGTGTGCTGGGCTCCGACGAGACCGACGATATGGCCGACCGCGAGGACCTCGCGGTCGGCCACCTGCCGGGCACCGACCCCGGCGAGGCGGAGACCTGGGACATCTTCCGGGTCGACTGCCCCGAGTGCCGCCGCCCGATCGCCCTGGTGGCGGACGAGGAGCGGCTGCCGCAACACGCGCTGCTGCCGACCGCCTGGAACCCCTTCTCCCCCGCGATCTGCCCGGGTTCGGGCACGCCGACGGACGACCTGGCCGAGGTCGAGGCCCAGGAGGACGCCGATCCGGCCGGCTTCGACGCGCTGTTCAAGCTTCCGAGCGGGCTGGACTGGCGCACCCAGCCGTTCTCGCACGCCGTCGCGCACTGCCCGGTACGGCTCGCCGCGGTCCCCGAGGCCGCCCCGGTGGCGCCCGCCGTCCCGGCCGTCGCGGCGCTGCGGGCCGCCATCCCGGAGCAGCGCCGCCGTCGTCCGGCGCTGACCGGCCGCACCGCCAAGGCGAGCTGACGCTCCGCCGGGAACGCCTCCGGCCGTCACTCCGCACCCTGGAGTGACGGCCGGAGGCCGTGCGGGGGGATCGGGGCGCTCCGGCGGCTCCCCCGCCGGACGGTCCCCGGGCGTCAGCCCTTGGTGAGGTGGCGGCCGATCACCAGGCGCTGGATCTGGTTGGTGCCCTCGACGATCTGCAGCACCTTGGCCTCGCGCATGTAGCGCTCGGCCGGGAAGTCCTGGGTGTAGCCGTAGCCGCCGAGCACCTGGACGGCGTCGGTGGTCACCCGCATCGCCGCGTCGGTGCAGAACAGCTTCGCCATCGCCGCCTCCTTGGAGAACGGCCGGCCGGCGTCCCGCAGCCGGGCGGCGGACAGGTAGAGCGAGCGCCCGGCCTCGATCTGGGTGGCCATGTCGGCGAGCATGAAGGACAGGCCCTGGAACTCGGCGATCGCTCGGCCGAACTGGCGCCGGGTGCGGGCGTAGTCGACCGCGAGGTCGAGCGCGGCCTGGGCCACGCCTATCGCGCAGGCGGCGATGCCGAGGCGGCCGGAGTCCAGCGCGGCGAGCGCGATCTGGAAGCCCTGCCCCTCCTCGCCGATCAGCCGCTCGCGCGGGACGCGCGCGCCGTCGAAGTGCAGCTGCGCGGTCGGCGAGGAGCGCATGCCCATCTTGTGCTCCGGCGGGGCCGCGGAGAGGCCCTGCTGGGTGCCGGGGACCAGCAGGCAGCTGATGCCCTTGGGGCCGTCGACGCCGGTGCGCACCAGGGCGCTGTAGAAGTCGGCCTGGCCCCCGTGGGTGATCCAGGCCTTGGTGCCGTTCACCACGTACGCCTCGCCGTCGAGGTCGGCGCGGGTGCGCAGCGCGGCCGCGTCCGAGCCGGACTGCGGCTCGGAGAGGCAGTAGGCGCCGAGCTGCTCGCCGGAGAGCAGGGCGGGCAGCCACGCGTCGCGCTGCTCGTCGGTGCCGAAGGTGGCCAGCGCGTGGCAGGAGAGGGTGTGCACGCTGACGCCGAGGCCGATGGCCAGCCAGCCGGCCGCGAGCTCCTCCAGTATCTGCAGGTACACCTCGTAGGGCTGTTCGCCGCCGCCGTACTTCTCGTCGTACGGGAGGGAGAGCAGTCCGGCCTCGCCGAGGGTGCGGAAGACGTCGCGCGGGAAGCGGTCGGCGGCCTCGTCCTCCGCCGCACGCGGCTGGAGCTCGCGCTGGACCAGGTCGCGGGTGAGGCTCAGCAGCTCGCGGGCCTCCTCGCTCGGCAGCTGGCGCTCCACGGCTTTCACAGGGGAGGGGGTCATGGCGGTGGTCGCCTCCTCGATCGGGCGCCGGACCGAGGTGTCGGCTGACCCGGCGGGGTGCGGCTTGTCGGACCGACCGGCACCGGGTTGCGGTGAACGGCCGTTCACAGTCGTGGCGAAGGCGAGTATGCCCGAAACCCGCGCTGCCGTCACGACCTGCACAGATGAACTGTCCGCAGTGGCGGGCTACGGCACCGTAGGGTTGACGTTGTGGCTGCATCCGAACCCTTCCCGCCCCCTCCCCGGCCCGCTCCGGACGACCTACCGGCCGCGCTCGCGGCGGAGCTGCGCGCGCTGCCGCCCTCCTGCGGGCCGGTGCGGCTGGTCGCGGTGGACGGGCACGCGGGGTCCGGCAAGACCACCTTCGCCGGACGGCTGGCGGCGGCGCTCGGCGGGGCCCCGGTGGTCCACCTCGACGACCTGGCCACCCACCGCGAGCCGTTCGGGTGGACCGGACGGCTGCGCGGGCAGGTGCTGGAGCCGCTGGCGGCCGGGCGGGACGCCGAGTACCGGGTGTACGACTGGACGCTGCGCCGCTTCGCGGGCACGGCCGCGGTGCCGGCCGCCCCGGTGGTGCTGGTCGAGGGGGTCGGCGCGGGCCGGCGGGCGGTGCGGCCGTGGCTGGCGCGGGTGATCTGGATGGAGCTGGACGCCGCTTCGGCCCGGCGGCGCGGTGAGGAGCGGGACGGTCCGGAACTGGCCGAGTTCTGGGCGGGCTGGGCCCGGGCCGAATCGGCGCATTTCGCCGCCGATCCGAGCCGTCCGTACGCCGCGACACGGGTCGACGGGGTGACCGGCCGGATCGCCCCGGGCACCGTCGGTGAAACTTCAACCATCGCCTTGACCTGCGACGTCGCCAGGATCTAGGTTCTCCTCAGTCGCCGGAACGAAAGCTTCCGGTTGCCTCGGACCCGGCGCCCCCGGCTTGTTCCCCCGTGAGCCGGGGACGCCGTCCGGTCCCCTTCCGAAACTCGCTCCCCGGCAGCCCGTTTCGTCGCCCGGCCGCTCAACGGCCGCTCGTGCGATCGCATTTGACCCTGTTCGGCACCCTTCCGGATCAGCGCCGCGCCGGTACGATTCCTGGCAGGCGCAGATGCGCCGCAAGGGGGTCGACGACCACCGGCCAGGCTAGGCGCAGGCAACCCGCCGGCCGAGCCCCGGGCCGCACCGCGGGGGGCGTGAGTGACGACGGTGGACAGTTCCGACAGCACGGCGGGCGGGCCCGACCGGCTCGCCGACCGCGCCTGGCTGCGCGCCATGGACGCCTACACGGCCGGTGCGTACACCCGGGCCGAGGAGGAGTTCCGGGCCGCCGTCCGGCTGGACCCGGGCATGGCCGACGCCTGGCTCGGACTGCACGCGCTGCGCAGCGACACCTCGGCCGCACTGCTGGCCATGTACCGCCACCAGAAGCGGTTCGGCGAACAGCGGCGGCTGCACCGACGGCCGCTCAGTTCCTGGTACTGGCTGGGCTGGTGGGTGCAGCCGGTACTGGAGGACGCCCGCGACCTCGCGCTGGCGCACGCCTCGCACTGGCTGGACGGCCGCCACCTGACCGAGCTGGACCGGGCGCTGGAACAGTGCCCGGCGCCCGGCGAGGACCCCTGCGCCCGCTTCCTGTACGCCTGCCGGTCCTACCTGCTCAAGGACTGGGAGCAGCTGATCAGGGACACCGACCGACTGCTGGACGACCCGCTGCTCGGCATCGAGGCCGGGCTGTTCGCCGGCATGGCGCGGGTGCGCCTCGACATGTGCGCCCAGGCGCAGGCGCCGCTGGCCGTCTCGCTGGCCCGCTGCCGCTCCGAACAGCCCCAGCGCAAGGAACTGCGGTACTGGTTGGCCCGGGCGTACGAGGGCGCCGGACGCAGCGCCGCGGCGCTGCCGCTCTACCGGGCGGTGCACCGGGCGGACCCGGCGTTCATGGACACCGCGACCCGGCTGACGGCCATCGCGGCCGAGGACGCGCTCGCGGACGGACTCATGGACGCAATCGCGGACGGCCTGCCGGCCGGCGGGCGCCCGGGAGCGGCCGACGCCGCCCTGCCGGACGCCCCCGGCTTCGACGCCGAGTACCCGGACGAGGCCGGGTTCGCCGGGTTGCCCGGGTACGGCGGGTTGCCCGGGTACGGCGAGGAATTCGGGGACGCGGGCGGGCCGAGCGGGCCGACCGTCTCCGGCGACGGGGTGTCGACCGGCGCCCTGTCCGGCGGCTTCCCGTCGGACGGCGGGCCCTCGGTGGACGCCGGGCTGGTGGACGCCGGACTGGTGGACGTGCCCCCGGCCGACGGCGCCCTGACCGCCGGCGGCGCCCTGCTGGACGGCGGCGCGGCCGACGGCGCCGCCCAGGCCGCCGGGGAACGCTCCGGCTCCGGCGCGCCACCGGCCTCCGCCGCACCCCCGCCGCTGCCCGCCCTCGGCCGGGCTCAGCCCCGGACCGCCGCCGTGCCCGAGTCCCGGTCCGCCGGCGACGAGCGGGAGCTGGACGCGGCCCTGGCCGAACTCTCGCTGATGGTCGGCCTGGAGCCGGTCAAGCGCCAGGTGCGGGCGCTGTCCGCGCAGTTGAGAATGTCGCGGCTGCGGGCCGAGCAGGGCCTGCCCGTCCAGCCGCCGAAGCGCCACTTCGTCTTCTCCGGCCCCTCGGGCACCGGGAAGACCACCGTGGCCCGCATCCTCGGCCGGGTCTTCCACGCCCTCGGGCTGCTCTCCGGCGACCACCTGGTGGAGGCCCAACGCGCCGACCTGGTGGGCGAGTTCCTCGGCCAGACCGCCGTGAAGGCGAACGAGCTGATCGACTCCGCGCTGGACGGCGTGCTCTTCATCGACGAGGCGTACAGCCTCTCCAACTCCGGCTACACCAAGGGCGACGCGTACGGCGACGAGGCGCTCCAGGTCCTGCTCAAGCGTGCCGAGGACAACCGCGACCGGCTGGTGGTGATCCTGGCCGGCTACCCCGAGGGCATGAACCGGCTGCTCGCCACCAACCCCGGCCTCAACTCCCGCTTCACCACCCGGGTCGACTTCCCCAGCTACCGCCCGGGTGAACTGACCGCGATCGGCGCCTCGCTGGCCGGCCGGGACGGCGACGGCTGGGACGAGGACGCCGCCGAGGAGCTGGCCAGCATCTGCGCCCACGTGGTCCGCGAGGGCTGGATCGACGAGCTGGGCAACGGCCGGTTCATCCGCACCCTGTACGAGAAGTCCTGCGCCTACCGGGACCTGCGGCTGTCCCTGCTGCGCGAGCCGCCGGGCCGGGAGGACCTGGCCACCCTGCGGCTGCCTGACCTGGTCCAGGCGTACGGGGAGCTGATCGACGGCCGGAGCTGACCGGCGGGCCGAACCGGGCGACGGCCGGGGTCGACCGACGGGCGGAACCGGCCACCGCCCGCCCGGGGACCGGCCCGCCCGCCCGTTCAGCCGTTGAGGAGCGCCGCCTCCCGCTCCCGGTCCAGCCCGACCGTGACCCGGTCGGCCCGCCGCGGCGCGCTGCCGCCGATCGACCGCAGCCAGGCCCAGGTGTCCGCCACGGTCTCGGCGACCGGGCGGCAGCGCAGCCCCGCGCCGAGCGCGCGCTCGACCGAGCCGGTGTGCAGGAAGTCGTACAGCTCGCCGGGCGCCAGCCAGATCGGCAGCTCGGTCCACGGCTCGACGCCCGCCGCGAGGATCCGCTCCGGGTCCGTCCAGCGCAGCTCGGCATCCGAGCCGGTGGCCCGTACGCAGGCCTCCAGCAGCTCGCCCATGGTGGCGTGACCGGACGGGCCGACCAGGTTGTACGGGCCGGCGAGGCGGGCCGCCGAGGCGTCCAGGGTCCAGGCCGCGAGGTCGCGGACGTCGATGTACTGCAGGGCCAGCCCGCGCGGCCCCGGGGCGAGCACCGGGCCGCCCTCGGCGATCCGGTTGAGCCACCACGGCAGCCGGCCGATGTTCTCGTGCGGGCCGAGGATCAGCCCGGCCCGGACCAGCAGCGCCCGCCCGCCGAACTCCGCCTCCAGCGCCAGTTCGGCGCCGCGCTTGGCCTCGGCGTAGGGCACCTCGCCGGTGAGGTCCGGGGAGGAGGCGACCACCGGCGCGGCCTCGCCGGCCCCGGCCCGCAGCGGGTAGCCGTACACCGACCGGCTGGAGACGTACGCGTAGTGGCCGACCCGGCCGTTCAGCAGGCGGGCGCTGTCGCGCACCGCCGCGGGGGCCCAGGACCAGGTGTCCACCACGGCGTCCCACTCCCCGGTGCCGAGCGCCGCGAGGCCGCCCTCGGCGGTGCGGTCGCCCAGCAGTGTCCGGACGCCCTCGGGCGCGGGGCGCGTGCCGCGGTTGAGGGCCGTCACCTCCCATCCCCTGGCCAGCGCCTCTTCGGCGACGACCCGTCCGACGAACTCGGTTCCACCCAGCAGGAGAAGTCTCATGCCGACCACCCTGCTCCCGGGGTGGCCGGCATGGAACGGCTGCATGCTCTGGGCGAAATCGCCGGGAGCGAACACGCCGTCAGCGGGGCCCGGACCTGCCGGGCGGGCGTCAGGCCGTGGCGCGGTGGTCCGGGTCGTGCACCTCGCCGACCAGCTCCTCCAGCACGTCCTCCAGCATGACCACGCCGAGCGTGCGCCCGTCCTGGTCCAGCACGGCGGCCAGGTGGCAGGTGGCCCGGCGCATCGCGCCGAGGGCGTCGTCCAGCGGGAGGCTGCCGCGCAGCACCGTGATCGGCCGCCACAGGCGGGCCGGGACGGGCGTCGAGGTGTCCTCCACGTCGAGGACGTCCTTGAGGTGGATGTAGCCGAGGTAGCCGTGGCCGGCCGGGTCGCCGTCGGTGACCGGGAAGCGCGAGAAGCCGGTGCGCAGCGCCAGCTCCTCGACCTCGGCGGCGGTCGCCTTGGTGTCCACGGTGACCAGCTGCTCGGGCTTGAGCAGCACCTCGGTGACCGGGCGGTGGCCCAGCTCCAGCGCGTCCTCCAGGCGCTCCTGGCGGCCCTCGTCGAGCAGCCCGGCGTCCCGGGAGTCCGCCAGCAGGTACATCAGCTGCTCGGTGGTGAAGACCGACTCGACCTCGTCCTTGGCGTCCACCCGGAACAGCTTGAGGATGCCGTTGGCGAGGGCGTTCAGCACCCGGATCACCGGGGTGAGCCAGCGGGCCAGCCGGTCCAGCGGCGGGCCGAGCCAGAGCGCGGCCCGCTCCGGGCCGGCCATGGCCATGTTCTTCGGCACCATCTCGCCCATCACCATGTGCAGGAAGACCACGACGGCGAGCGAGATCCCGTACGAGAGCGGGTGCATCAGCGTGGACGGGACGCCGATCGCGTGGAACGGGCCCTCCAGCAGGGAGGCGATGGTCGGCTCGGCGAGGGCACCGAGGCCCAGTGAGCAGACGGTAATGCCGAGCTGGGCGGCGGCCAGCATCGCGGAGACGTTGGACAGCGCGTGCAGCACGGTGCGGGCGCGCTTGTGCCCGGCCTCGGCGAGCGGTTCGATCTGGCTGCGGCGCACCGACACCACGGCGAACTCGGCGCCGACGAAGAAGGCGTTGCCGAGCAGGAGCAGCAGCGCGACGGCCAGTTGCAGGGCGGTCATCGGCCCTCCTCCCGGTCCTCGTCGAACTGCGCGGGCGCGGTGGTGCGCTCCACCCGGACCTCGGTGGTGCGGTGGCGGTCGACACCGGTGACGGTGAAGCGCCAGCCGGGCAGCTCGGCCTGCTCGCCCACCTCGGGGAGCTTGCCGAGCAGGTCGGAGACCAGACCGGCCAGGGTCTCGTACGGGCCGTCCGGGGCGTTCAGGCCGATCCGCTCCAGCTGGTCGATCCGGGCGCGGCCGTCGGCCTCCCAGACCGGCCGGCCGTTGACCGGCGGCAGCGGGAACAGCTCGGGGTGGTCATCCGGGTCGTGCTCGTCCTGCACCTCGCCGACGATCTCCTCGACGATGTCCTCGACGGTGACGACGCCGGCGGTGCCGCCGTACTCGTCGACCACGATGGCCATCGGCTGGAGGCGGCGCAGCTGGTCGAGCAGCCGCTCGGCGGGCAGCGTCTCGGGCACCAGCAGCGGCGGCGAGGCCAGCTCGCCGACCCGCACCAGGCCGCGCCGGGCGGCCGGGACGGCCAGGGCGTCCTTGAGCGTGACGGTGCCGGTGACCTCGTCCAGGCTGTCGGTGTAGACCGGGAAGCGGGACAGGCCGGTGGCCCGGGTCAGGTTGATGACGTCGGAGGCGGTGGCGTCGCGCTGGAGCGCGGCCACGTCGACGCGCGGGGTCATCACGGACTCCGCGGTCAGCTCGCGCAGGCCCAGGGTCCGGACGAACAGGGTCGCCGACTCCTCGTCTATGGCGCCGGCCCTGGCCGAGTGGCGGGCCAGCGAGACCAGCTCGTCCGGGGTGCGGGCGTGCGCCAGCTCCTCCTGCGGCTCGATGCCGAAGGCCCGGACGGTCCGGTCGGCGGCGCCGTTCAGGAAGCTGATCAGCGGGCGGCAGGCGAAGGAGAAGGCCATGTGCGGGGCGGCGACCGCGCGGGCCACCTGGAGCGGGCGGGAGATCGCCCAGTTCTTCGGCACCAGCTCGCCGATCACCATCTGCACGACGGTGGCCAGCACCATGCCGACGATCACGGAGACGCCGCGGGCGGCCGAGTCGGGCACGCCGATCGCGGACATCACGGGTGCGAGCAGGGTGGACAGCGCCGGCTCGGCGAGCATGCCGACCACCAGCGAGGTGACGGTGATGCCGAGCTGGGCACCGGAGAGTTCGAAGGAGAGGTGCCGCAGGGCCCCGGCGACGCGGCGGGACTTGGCGTCGCCCGCCTCGGCGGACCGGTCGACCTCCCCGCGCTCCACGGTCACGAAGGCGAACTCGGCGGCCACGAAGAGGCCGTTGGCGAGGATCAGGAGAACGGCCGCGAGCAACAGCAGCCAAGCGGTGATCACAGTGCCGCCTGCCTTCCGGGGTCGGGAAGCGAGGCGGCGCAGGTACTACCGGACGGATCGTCCATCGAGGGGGAGTGTCACTCCTCTGGTCGGGTTCGGGCACTCGATTTCGGGCAGGACGAAGTTTGCCCTGCTTTTACCAGCGTAGACCATACCCGGATGGGGGTAAGGGGCCTGTTCGGCCCGCCGGGAACGGAGAACCCCTGGTGGGGGCGGGTCCGGATTCAGACCCGGGCGTGCTGCTCGACCAGGTCGCGCAGTGCGCGGGCGTCCGCGATCGCCCGGTCCTTGCCGACGCCGGACTGGATGCCGACCGCGGCGAGCGAGGTGCCGTCGGCGAGGTCGAGGGTGGCCCACGGGTCGCCCTGGCGGAAGTTGACCCGGACGATCTCGGCCCAGGCGAGCCGGCGGCGGCGGACGAAGTTGACCACCGTCACGCCCTCCGCGTCGGCACTCACCCGGGGGCGGGCCAGCATCAGGCCGACGCCGGCGAACAGGACGCCGCTGGCCATCATCATGATCCGGTCGTTGAGCTGCCAGTTCTCCGGGAGCAGCACGGCCATCGCGGAGAACAGCGCCACCAGCAGCACACAGACCGGCAGCAGCACGGCGCGGGTGCGGCGCGGCGCCCAGGTGACGGGGAACTGGACGGGCGGCGTGGACACGTGGGGTCTCCGGGGTGGTTCTGGTTGCGGCAGCACGAGGGGCGGGGACGCGGTCGGCGTCCCCGCCCCATTGAACCGTTCTTTACCCGCGGGCCGGCGGGCAGGTCGCCCGGACACGCGGTTCGAGGGCGGCGGGCCCCCTGGTCAGAGGCGGCAGGCGTGGATGTTGGTGACCAGGATGGCCCGGGCGCCGATGCCCCACAGGTCGTCCATGATCTGCTGGGCCTCCTTGCGGAGCACCATCGAACGCACCGCGACCCAGCCCTCGGTGTGCAGCGGGGAGACGGTCGGCGACTCCAGGCCCGGGGTGAGCGCGACGGCGGAGCCGACCTTCTCGGCGCGGATGTCGTAGTCCATCAGCACGTAGCGGCGGGCCACCAGCACGCCCTGGAGGCGGCGCAGGAACTGCTCCACCCGGGTGTCCTCGCCCGCGCCCTTGGGCCGGATCACCACGGCGTCGGAGATCAGGATCGGCTCGCCGAACACCTCCAGGCCGGCGTTGCGCAGGCTGGTGCCGGTCTCCACCACGTCGGCGATCACGTCGGCGACGCCCAGCTGCACCGCGGTCTCGACCGCGCCGTCCAGCTTGGTGACCGTCGCCTTCACGCCGTGGTCGGCGAGGTGCTGCTCGACCAGGCCGGTGTAGGAGGTGGCGATCCGCAGGCCCTCCAGGCCCTTGACGTCCTCGATGTCCACGCCCTCGGGGCGGGCGAAGCGGAAGGTCGACCCGGAGAAGCCGAGGGCGAGCACCTCCTCCGCGTTGGAGTGCGAGTCCAGCAGCAGGTCGCGGCCGGTGATGCCGACGTCGAGGCGGCCGGAGCCGACGTAGACGGCGATGTCCCGCGGGCGGAGGAAGAAGAACTCCACCTCGTTGTTCGGGTCGACGAGGACGAGCTCCTTGGGGTCCTTCCGCTGGCGGTAGCCGGCCTCATGGAGCATCTCCGCCGCGGGACCCGAGAGAGAACCCTTGTTGGGGACGGCGATGCGCAGCATGGGAGGTTGCTTCCTTACCTGTTGGGAGGATGGGTGTGCTCTGGGAGCGGGGTTTCTAGAGGTACTTGTAGACGTCGTCGAGCGTCAGTCTGCGGGCGATCATCATCACCTGAACGTGGTAGAGGAGCTGCGAGACCTCCTCCGCCGTCTGCTCGTCCGACTGGAACTCGGCGGCCATCCAGACCTCGGCGGCCTCCTCGACGACCTTCTTGCCGATCGCATGGACGCCCTGCTGGACGAGCTGCGCGGTACGGGAGGACGAGGGGTCGCCGGTGGCGGCCTTCTGCTGGAGCTCGGCGAAGAGCTCCTCGAATGTCTTCGAAGCCATGATGGGCCCACCTTACGGCGTGCGGGCGGACGGACGGTAAACGGTCCCGGAGCGTGGACAGTCCAGTGGACGTCCGTGCTCCGGGACCGGGCGGTTCGTCGTCAGAGCGCCGCGCGCAGGACCGCGGCGGTGGCGACGGCGGCGGTGACGGCCTCGTGGCCCTTGTCCTCGGCGGAGCCGGGCAGGCCCGCGCGGTCGATCGCCTGCTCCTCGTTGTCACAGGTCAGCACGCCGAAGCCGACCGGGACGCCGGTGTCGACGCTGACCTGGGTGAGGCCGGCGGTGGCCGCCTGGCAGACGTAGTCGAAGTGCGGGGTGCCACCGCGGATCACCACGCCGAGGGCCACCACGGCGTCGTAGCCGCGCTCGGCGAGGCGCTTGGCGGCGACCGGCAGCTCGAAGGTGCCGGGCACCCGCAGCACGGCCGGCTCGGCGACGCCCAGCTCCTTGAGCGCGCGGTGGGCGCCGTCCAGCAGGCCGTTCATCACCGTGTCGTGCCACTGGGCGGCGACGACGGCGACCTTGAGGTCGGCGGCGCCGTCGATGGTCAGCTCGGGGGCTCCGTGGCCGCTCATGTCTCTACGTCCGTTCTGTCTGTCGTGCGGGTGCGGGTGGCTGTCGTGCGGGTGCGGGTGGCTGTCGTGCGGGTGCGGGTGCGGGTGGTCAGGGTCAGGGTCAGGGCCCGGGATCAGGAATCGAGGCCGGGCAGCTCGTGGCCCATCCGGTCGCGCTTGGTGCGCAGGTAGCGCAGGTTGTGCTCGCCGGGCGCGATCTCGACCGCTTCGCGCCCCTTGACCTTGAGCCCGTGCTCGGTGAGCGCGGTCAGCTTCTGCGGGTTGTTGGTGAGCAGGGTGAGCGAGCGGACGCCGAGGTCCACCAGCATCTGGGCGGCGATGCTGTAGTCCCGGGCGTCGGCGGGCAGGCCGAGGTCCAGGTTGGCGTCGACGGTGTCCCGCCCCCGCTCCTGCAGCTCGTACGCGCGCAGCTTGTGGGCCAGGCCGATCCCCCGCCCCTCGTGGCCGCGCAGGTACAGCACCACGCCGCGCCCGGCCTCGGCGACCCGCTGCAGCGAGGCCTGCAGCTGCGGGCCGCAGTCGCAGCGCAGCGAGCCGAAGACGTCACCGGTCAGGCACTCGGAGTGGACCCGCACCAGGACGTCCTCGTCGTCCGGCAGCCGGCCCTGCGCGTCCAGACCGCCGGCCACCAGCGCGAGGTGCTCGACGCCGTCGATGGTGCCCCTGTAGCCGACGGCGGTGAACTCCCCGTACGCGGTGGGCAGGGCGGTGACGGCGGCCCGGTCGACGTGCAGCTCGGTACGGCGGCGGTAGGCGATCAGGTCCTCGATGGAGATGATCGCGAGGCCGTGCTCGCGGGCGAAGGCGACCAGCTCGGGCAGCCGGGCCATGCTGCCGTCGTCGTTGACCACCTCGGCGATCGCGCCGGCCGGCGGCAGCCCGGCCAGCCGGGCCAGGTCGACGGCGGCCTCGGTGTGCCCGGGGCGGACCAGCACGCCGCCCTCGACGGCGCGCAGCGGGAAGACGTGCCCGGGGCGGGTGAGGTCGCCGGGCTGGGTGCCGGACGAGGAGAGCAGCCGTACGGTGCGGGCGCGGTCGGCGGCGGAGATACCGGTGTCGACCCCCTCGCGGGCGTCCACCGAGACGGTGTAGGCGGTGCCCTTGCGGTCCTCGTTGACCTGGGTCATCGGCGGGAGCTTGAGGCGGTCCAGCTCCTCGCCGGTCATCGGGGCGCAGATCACGCCGGAGCTGTAGCGGACGGTGAAGGCCATCAGCTCGGGGGTCGCCGCGGACGCGGCGAAGACGATGTCGCCCTCGTTCTCGCGGTCCTCGTCGTCGACCACGATCACGGCGCGGCCGAGGGCGATGTCGGCGATCGCCCGCTCGACCGGGTCGAGGACGAGTTCGGGCTCGGACCCGGTGGCGCCGTTGCTGGACTGGTTCCCGGTCATCTCGGTCATACCGTGGCTCCCTGCGGGACGGTGGCGGACTTGGCGCGCGGCTCACGGGTGCTCAGCCACCAGGAACGCAGGCCGAGCAGCACCAGGACGAAGTAGACGGAGTAGGTGAGGCCGGAGAAGGTGTAGCCGCTGTTGAAGGCGAACGGCACGCCGACCGCGTCGACCGCGATCCAGGCGAACCAGAACTCCACCCAGCCGCGGGCCTGGGCGACCATCGCGGCCAGCGTGCCGACGAAGATGTAGGCGTCCGACCAGGGGCTCCAGGACAGGCTGGGGAAGGACGTGAAGAGCAGGGCGAGCGCGACGGTGCCGGCCGCGGTGCCCGCCGCCAGCACGAGCCGCTCGGGCCGACTCGCGAACCGTACGGCGATCGTGCCGCTGTCGCGGCGGCCCCGCCGCCACTGCGCCCAGCCCCAGGTGGCGGTGGCGATCACGATCAGCTGCTTGCCGATCAGGCCGGGGACGTGGCCGCCGAAGTAGGCCGCGATCAGCACCGCGCCGGACAGCAGCTGGACCGGCCAGCTCCAGACCGAGCGGCGCCAGCCGAGCGCGAGCCCGCCGAGGCCGAGGATGTTGCCGAACATGTCGGCCCACTTGACGTGTTCGCCGAGGACGGTGAACGCCTCGCCGCTGAGCCAGCTCACTTGGACTCCCCCGGGGTTCCGTCGACCGGCCGGCCGGACAGGTCGGACAGGTTGGACAGGTTGGACAGGTCGGACAGGTTGGAGAGGTTCGGCAGGTTCGGGAGGGTGCGGGACTCCAGGAGCCGCTCGACGTACTTCGCCAGCACGTCCACCTCCAGGTTGACGCTCTCCCCGACGCCCTTGGCGCCGAGCGTGGTGAGCGCGAGGGTGGCCGGGATGAGGCTGACGGTGAAGCTGTCCCGCGCGGCCTCCACCACGGTGAGGCTGACGCCGTCGACCGTGATCGAGCCCTTCTCCACCAGGTAGCGGGCGATGGTCTCGGGAAGCGAGAACCGCAGCACCTCCCAGCGCAGGTCGCCCGCCGCGTCGCGCTCGCCGGGCTCGCGGCTCAACAGCCGCCCGGTGGCGTCGACATGGCCCTGGACGAGGTGACCGCCCAGCCGGTCGCCGAGCGCCATGGCGCGCTCCAGGTTGACCCGGGAGCCGGGCGCCAGTTCGCCGAGGCTGGAGCGGTGCAGCGTCTCGGCCATCACGTCGGCGCTGAACTCGCCGGTTCCGGCGGCCAGTTCCGCCGGGCCGTCGACGACGGTCAGGCACACGCCGTTGACCGCGATGGAGTCGCCGTGCCGGGCACCCGTACAGACCACCGGGCCGCGCAGGCGGATCCGCGAGGAGTCGCCGATCTCCTGGATCGACACGACCTCGCCGAGCTCTTCGATGATGCCGGTGAACACCCGGGTTCTCCTCGCGCTTGGGGCGCGGACTCCGGGGCGGCATGGGAGATGACACGGACGGGCACCGGCGCACGGACCGGGGACACCACCCGTCGCCGGGGATGCCGAGGCCGCCGGGAGATCGCTCGCCCGGCACGGGAGACACCGCTCCCGTCGTTCACCTGACCGGGGCCCGGAGGACGGTTCTCCGCCACTGGACCCACGGGTACTGCTCTTCGTCCGCCCGCGCACGCCTCCCATCCGGACTTTAACCGTCGGTCCAGGAATTTCACCTGGTCAACCGGCCGCTGGCTGCGGACGGGTCGCGGACTGTAACCGCCGGTTCGGATTTTCACCGACCCCGGAGTGCGCTGAACGTCACTGCTTGATGCCGTCATTGTGCCACGGTCGGCGCAACGGCAGGGAGGCCCCGTGCCTGTGGTCTGTTTCACGGGCGTGCGGGGAATGCGCGGCGGGGTGCCGTCCGCCGCTCGCGCGAGCCGGTCCGCGGGCGCGGGCCCGGCGGTCTGGTGGCGCAGGCGGACGGCGGGGGCGAGGCTGGTAGTCGGGGCCCTGCCGATGACACGTCGAAGCTACGGAGGCGAGGGCGATGGCGAAGTTCATGGACGTCCACCACGGGATGACCGGAATCACGGCCGAGCAGCTCAGGCAGGCACACGCGGCCGACCTGGCGATCCAGGGCGAGGAGGGCGTCCACTTCCAGCAGGCCTGGGCGGACCCGGAATCGGGCACGGTGTACTGCCTCTCCGACGCGCCGTCCAAGGAAGCCGTGCAGCGGGTCCACGACCGCTCCGGGCACCCGGCGGACGAGATCCATTCGGTGCCGCTGTCGGTGTGAGAGCCCGGCTCAGAGCGTGGCCGGTGCGGCAATCTGCAAGAAGTGGGTGACCTCCGGCGGGTGGGCGAGGTAGCTCAGCTCACCCTCGGACCAGACCGGCCGGATCCGCCACATCGGCCCCGCGTACCCGCGCAGGGCCTCCTCGTCGCGCCAGCGGCTCAGCACCAGCACCCGGTGCCGGTCCTCGGACACCGAGCGCAGCAGCTCGCCGCCGAGGCAGCCCTCGGTCCGCCCGAGCTCCGGGATCACCTGGGCGGCCAGGTGCGCGCAGAACTCATCGAGTCGATCGGCGAGGACCTGCCCGGTCCAGATTCTGACGATCACGACCACCACCTCCGGCTGCCCGGCGGGCCTCGTCCCAGTGCTCCCTGGCCCCCATTATGAGCGTGGAACCGCTGGTGGGGAGGGGTGAGGGCGGAATTTCACGGAGGGCCGCGGGAGTGCGGGGGCGGGGTGCGCCGAGCGGCCTCGGCTACATTCCCGGTATGACGACCACACCGGAATCTGCCGTTTCGTCAACCTCCGCGCCGGACCGGCCGGGCGGCCTGTTCGACGCCCTCCACGCGGGCGCGCTCAGCGATCCCGCCCAGCTGCGGGAGATCTACGAGCAGCCCGGCGACCAGGCCCGCCGCAAGCAGGTCGACCACCTGCACGAGGTCGCCCAGCGCCTGATCGCCTGCTCCCCGCTGGTGTTCGTGGCCAGCACCGACGCCGCCGGACGCTGCGACGTCTCCCCGCGCGGCGGGCCGGCCGGGCTGGTCTCGGTGCTCGACCCGTACACCCTGGCCATTCCGGACGCCACCGGCAACAAGCGCTTGGACACCCTGCACAACATCCTGGAGACCGGCCGGATCGGGCTGCTCTTCGTCGTCCCGGGCCGGGACGCCACGCTGCGGGTCAACGGGCGGGCCTGCGTCTCGACCGAGCCGGAGCTGCTGCGGCAGCTGACCGCCGTCGGCAAGCCGCCGCGCAGCGCGATCGTGGTCGCCGTCGAGGAGGTGTACGGGCACTGCCCGAAGGCCTTCCTGCGCTCCTCGGCGTGGAAGCCGGAGAACTGGCTCGCCAAGGACGCCCAGCCGAGTTCGGCGGAGGTCACGCTCTCGCACCTGCGGGACGAGTCGCTGACCGTGGAGCTGATCGAGCAGTACGAGCGGGAGGCGCTGCTGTACCGGTACGAGTGACACGAGTGAGGTGCCGGCGCCTTGCGGACCCCGCTCCGTACCGACCCCGCTCCGCGCGCGCCGCCCTGGGAAGGTCCTCCAAGGCCGCGCCGTCGGCGGCCCGCCGGACCGCCTCGACACCCTTGTGGGCGGCGTCCTTGCTGGCGTAGCCCTGGCCGGTGGCGACGATCTCGCCGTTGCCCGCCTTGAGCCGGAACCGGTACTTGCCGCCGGCGTCCTGATAGACCTCGAACTTGCCCGGCATCCGGGCCACCTCCTCGCGGGGCCTCCTCGCGGAACGCTCGATGCGCCCGCCGTCCTGCCCCCGGCGCCACCGTGCGCCCGGCGCCGGGGCGGCCGCACCCGGGCGGGAGCCGGACGGGTGAAGCCGGATCCGCGGGGGTCGGCGGGAGTGCCGGGGCTGCCGCCGGTGGTTTGAATGGACGGATGGACTGCGTCTTCTGTGCGGTGGTGGCGGGCGAGGAGCCGGCGCACCGGGTGCTGGACGACGAGGCCGCGGTGGCCTTCCTGGACCGCCGGCCGCTGTTCCCCGGGCACGTGCTGGTCGTGCCGCGCGCCCACCACCCGACCCTGGCCGACCTGCCGGCCGCGGAGGTGGGACCGTTCTTCCTGCGGGTGCAGCGGGTGGCGACGGCCGTCGAGCGCGGGCTGGGCGCGGCGGGCAGCTTCGTCGCGGCGAACAACCGGATCAGCCAGTCGGTGCCGCACCTGCACGTCCACGTGGTGCCGCGCAATCCGAAGGACGGGCTGCGCGGGTTCTTCTGGCCGCGGCGGCGGTATCCGGACGAGGCGGGGGCGGCGGAGGTCGCGGGTCGGCTGCGGGAGGCGCTGGAGGGCTGAGGGGCGCGGCGGGTCGAGGACGTCGCCGGCGTGCGGGCCACTACCGGGCATACGTCTGCGGGAGCACCGGCGGGGGTCGATATCGTTTTCCGGGCGGACGATCCGGGCCGGTGAGGGTGTCTAGGCTCGCGACCATGAACGAACTCGCCTGCCTCGTGCAGCAGACGGCCGACCGGCTCGCGGGCCGCCACGTCGGCGCGGTGGTCGCCGGGCTGGCCGGCGGTGACGTGGAGATCCGCGGCGCCGGGCGGACCGGTCCGGGTGGTGGGGTGCCCGGGCCGCGCACCCTGTTCGAGATAGGTTCCGTCACCAAGGTGTTCACCTCGCTCGTGCTCGCGCGGCTGGCCCTCGACGGTGCGGTCCGGCTGGACGACCCGCTCGCCGAGGTGCTCACCGGGCCCTCGGGCGGTCGTGCCGTCGTCCCGGCCAAGGGCCGGGAACCGATCACCCTGCGGCACCTCGCCACCCACACCTCGGGGCTCCCCCGACTGCCCCGGGGCATGGCGCTGCAGTCGCTGCTGTCCCCCAACATGCCCGATCCGTACGCCGGTTGCACCGCCGAGCAGGTGCTCGACGGGCTCGCGCGGACGCGGCTGCGGTCCGCGCCCGGGCGTGGATTCCGCTACTCCAACCTCGGCGCGGGTCTGCTCGGCCTGGCCCTCGCGCAGCGGTCCGGCCTCGGGTACGAGGAGTTGGTGGCGCGCGAGGTCGGTGCGCCGCTGGGCCTGGCGGACACCGGTCTGCGGCCGGACGGGGAACGGTCCGCGCGCCTGGCGCACGGTCACACGCCGGGCGGCCGGCCGGTGCCGCCCTGGACCTTCGCGGCCGTGCCCGGCATGGGCGGGCTCCGCTCGACCGCCGCCGACCTGGCGGTGTTCCTGCGGGCCCAACTGGCCGCCGCGCGCGAGCCGGACGCGCCGCTGTCGCCGGCGATCGACCTCACCCGGGAGACCCGCCACCGGGTCAACCCGTTCGCCTGGACGCACCTGGGCTGGCTCGGGCACCGGCTGCGCGCCCAGCAGGGCGGGCACCTCCAGATCTGGCACAACGGGGGCACGGGCGGCTTCCGTTCCTTCGTCGCCTTCGACCCGGAGAAGCAGGTGGGCGCGGTGGTGCTGGTCAACACCCGCCGGTCGGCCGATCCGGCGGGCACGGCGCTGCTGCGCGGGCTGCAGAACGGGTTCGCGACGGCGGGGTGAGGGCGGGCCCGCCCCGTTCGCACCCCCGCTGGTGGGCGGCCCCGGCCGGGGCGCGATGATAGCGGGGCCGATTCGGGCCAAAAGGTGCCGATTGGCACTGTCGCCAGCGGCGACGAGCGGTTGATGCTGGGATCCGGCGGTCGCGGTTCCGACGGGGGATTCCGCCGAGTGAGAGGGGGTCGCCATGGCGGTGACGTGGTCGCCGACGCGCGTGCGGTCGGCCGGCGCTTCCGGTTCGGCCGGTGCGACCGGCGCTTCCCGCACCACCGGGACGAGCGGTGGTGCCGGTCGGCTCGGCCCGGTGGTGCGGGTGCACCGGAGGTGCCGGCCGCTGTCCTGGGCGGCGCGGGTGTGGCTGCACTCCTGCGGGGTGGTCGTATCCGTGGCGGTCTGCGTGGCACTCGGCGGGTGGTGGCCCTCGCCCGTGCTGGCCGCCGCCGCGGTGGTGGCGGTGAGCGGGTACGAGCGGCTGCGCCACGCGCCCGGGCTGCGCTCCGTCCGGGTCCACGAGGGCGGGCTGGTGCTGGTCCCGGCCGAGGGCGGGGAGATGTCGCTGCCCTGGAGCACCATGGAGGCCACCGAGTACTCCCCCGGCGGGCCGCGCGGGGTGCCCGAGCACGGGCGAATATGGCCGGCGGGCGCGGACGAGCCGCTGGAGCTGGCGCACCTGCGCGGCCTGGGCGCGTTGTTCCTGGAGTTGGAGGAGCGCCTCTCCCCCGGGTTCCGGGCCGCGCTGCACGAGACGCTGCGCACCGAGGGGAGCGTGCGCTTCGTCCGGGGGCGGCTGACGGTGACGGCCGGCGGGCTGGTGCACCGGCCGCCGCACCCGCTCGCCGCGACGGAGGCCCACCGGTGGGCGGAGGTGCGCTCGGCCCGGGCGTCCGGTCTCGGCGAGTTGGAGATCCGGACCCGCTCGGCCGGTCTCCCGCTGGCCCTCGCGGTGCCCAACGCCCGTGCGGCCGCGGACTTCCTGGAGGACCTCCGGGCGGCCGCAGTCGGTTGACTCCCGTCGGTCGACCGCCGTCGGGCGGGCACCCGCCCGCCCTTCCGACGCCCACCCCTAAGGGCGCCGGCAGCCCTTCCCGGAAGGGATCAGTACGCCGCTGAGCGGACGTCAGTTCCCTTGCCCACGAACTACCGTCGCCGGCATGAGCCGACTCCGTACGACCGCCGCCGCGGCGGCCCTGCTGCTCGCACTTCCGCTGTCCGTCGCCGCCGCCGTGCCGGCCCTGGCCGCGCCGCCCGTCAACTCCGGCACCACAGCCGCCGACACCGCCGCCGGCCGGGCCGACCGGGCCGCCGCCCGGATCGAACTCCCCCGCCCGACCGGGCCGTACGCGGTCGGGCAGGAGGTCCTGCACCTGGTGGACCGGACCCGTCCGGACCCGTGGGTGCCCGCCTCCGGTCCGCGTCAGCTGATGGTCTCGATGTACTACCCCGCGCACGCCGGGACGGGCACCCCCGCCCCGTACATGACGCCCGCGGCCGCCCGGGCGCTGCTGGACGGAAAGGTGGCGGGCAACACCATCCCGACCGAGGCGGTGTCCGGAGCCCGGACGTGGTCGGAGTCCGGGGCGCGCCCGCAGGGCGGCCACTACCCACTGGTGGTCCTGTCGCCCGGCTTCACCATGCCGCGCGCCACGCTCAGCGGCCTCGCCGAGGACCTGACCAGCCACGGCTACGTCGTCGCGGTGATCGACCACACCCACGAGAACACCGGGACCACCTTCCCCGACGGGCGGACGCTCCCCTGTGCGGCGTGCGGCACGGTCGTCGGCGACGAAGCCGCGGCGCGCCTGGAGGCGGGCCGGGCGAAGGACGTCTCCTTCGTCATCGACCGGCTGACCGACCGCCCGCACCCGGCCTGGCGCTACGCCCGGCTGATCGACCGCGACCGGATCGGCATGGCCGGACACTCCGCCGGTGGCGCCTCCACCGTCCCCGCCCTGCTCACCGACGACCGGATCCGGGCCGGGGTGAACATGGACGGCACCATGCACTACCTGGTGCCCGAGTCCGGCCTCGGCGGCAAGCCGTTCATGATGATCGGCCACGTGCTGGCCGACGGCGCCGAGGACCCGTCCTGGGTCACGAGCTGGGCCCGGCTGGACGGCTGGAAGCGCCTGCTGACCGTCGACGGCTCCGACCACGGCAGCTTCACCGACCTCCCGGTCTTCATCGAGGGACTCGGCCTCCCCAAGGGCCCGTACACCACCCTCGGGAGCGGGCGCGCCCTCGCGCTCACCCGGCAGTACGTCGGGGCCTTCTTCGACCTCCAGCTGAAGGGCGTCCCGCAGCCGCTGCTCGACGGGCCGAGCGCCGCCAACCCGGAGGTGCGCTTCACCTCCTGAGGGCTGTCCCCGGTCGCCGCTCCCGGGTGACAGCCGTTCCGGGCGGGGCCGTCGGCACGACGCCGACGGCCCCGTCGGCGTGCGGGCCGGCGGTCAGCCGGTCGGGGGCGCCGCCGAGGCGATCGGTTCGAGCAGCGGGTGGGGGCGGACCAGGGCGCGGGAAACCGGGTCCTCCCGGTGGGAGCCGGCGCGGGCGGGGTTGGGGCGCATGACGACCGCGGTCGGCGGGACGGGCCCGCCGCCGCAGGCGGGGCAGACGCCGACCAGGTCGAGGTCGGTGCCGCAGTCGGCGTGTGCGAAGAGGTGGTACGAGCCGCCGTGGGTGGCGTGCCGGCCACCCCAGCGGCTCAGCTGGTAGAGCGGGCCCCAGAGTTCGAGGCCGGTCCCGGTGAGCAGGTAGCCGTGGCGCAGCGGCGCCCGCTGGTACGGCTCCTTGCGCAGCACCCCGGCCGCGACCAGGGCGTTGAGGCGCGAGGTGAGGACGGCGCGCGGGATGCCGAGGTGGGCGAGGAAGTCGTTGAAACGCTGCACCCCGTAGAACGCGTCGCGCACGATCAGCAGGCTCCAGCGCTCGCCGACCACCTCCAGGGCCCGGGCCAGTGCGCACTCCTGCAGCTCGTAGTCGGTTCCCAGGGCCATGGGCGTCAGCCTAGTCCACTCCCATTGAGGGTTCAATGAACAGACTGACGATGGTAGCATGCCGCCCGAGATGAAGGTTCATTCACCAGACCAAAGGGTCCGGCCCCCCGGAGGGAACACCCATGTCCCCCGCACCACCTGGCTCCTCACCCGCCTCACCCGCCTCGACCGCCTCACCCACCGCCCCCACCGCCCCGGGCCCGCGCCTCCGGCCCGCCGCCACGCTGGCGACCACCGCGGCGGCGACCGCCCTGACCACCGTCGCGTACACCGCCCCCACCGCCTCGCTCGCCGCCACCGCCCAGGCCGCCCACCTGGGCGCCGCCGGCCGCACCTGGATCCTCACCGGCACCCTGGTCGGCATCTCCGCGCTGCTGCTCACCGCCGGAAGCGCCGCCGACGACCACGGCCGCAAGCGGGTGTTCACCTTCGGCGTGCTGCTGTTCACGGCCGCCGAGGCACTGGCCGCACTCGCCCCCGGCGGCGCCGTCTACCTGGCGTCCCGGGTGCTCCTCGGTGTCGCCTCGGCGGCCGTCCTGGCACCCGCGCTCGGCCTGATCGGCCACGCCCACCCGCCCGGGCCCGACCGGATCCGGGCACTCGGCGTCTGGGGCGCGGCGGTCGGCCTCGGCATCGCGGTCGGGCCGGTGTACGGCGCGCTGGTCCAGCAGTGGGCCGGGTGGCGCGCCGTCGGCGGCGGCATCGCGGCGGGCTCGGCCGTGGTGGCCGGCTTCGCCGTCGCCGTCCTCACCGAGTCGCGGGCCGAGCGGCCGCGGGCGCTCGACCCGTACGGGGTGCTCACCCTCGCCGCCGGCACCTCCTGCCTGATCGCCGGACTGGCCGAGGGCCGCGACGGCTGGGGGCGGCCCACCGCGGTGGCGCTGCTGACCGGCGGGGTGCTGCTGCTGGCGGCGTTCGCGGTGGTCGAGGCGAGGGTCCGGGAGCCGATGCTGGACCTCGCCCTGTTCCGCGAGCCCGGCTTCGTCGCGGCCACCGGCGGGGCGCTGTTCACCGGGCTGTCGCTGGTCGGCTTCATGAGCTACCTGCCCACCCTGCTGCAGGGCGTGCTCGGCCTGTCCGGTCCGGCCGCGGCCGGCGTGCTGGCCCTGTGGTCGGGCCTGTCGGTGGTCTCCGCGCTCCAGGCCCGCCGCCTGGCCGCCCGGCTGTCCGCCGCCACCCAGGTCTCCCTCGGCCTGCTGATCTGCGGCGCGGGCGAGCTGGGACTGTACGGGCTCGCGCCCGGCTCGTCCTGGCTGCGGCTGGTGCCGGGTCTCGCTGTTGCGGGCGTCGGCAGCGGGGTGCTCAACGCGGCCCTGGCCCGGCTGGCGATCGGCAGCGTCCCGGCGCACCGGGCGGCGATGGGCTCCGGCGCCAACAACACCTCCCGCTACCTGGGTTCGGCCCTCGGCGTGGCGGTCACGGTCGCCGTCGCCGGATCCGCCCGGCCCGGCTCGCCCGAGCCCGGGGCGGCGGCCCGCGCCCTGGCGGCGGGCGCCGACCGGGCCGTCCTGGTCGCGGCCGCCCTCTGCCTGGCCGGCGCGCTGCTCGCCCTCGCCGCCCGCGCCGCCGAAGCCCGCTCGGGCGCGGGGACGGACGCCGCACGGCCGGCCCGCCGGCCCGCCGCCCTGCGGTGACGCACCGGACGTCGGCCCAGGGCGGACGCCCCACCCACCGGACCGGGCTTCCACCGGCGCCGCCGCCCGGGCGCCACCCGGGCCGGTCGCCGGACGCCGACCCCGGACCGTGGCCGGACGTCCTCCCGGAGCGCCCCGAGCGCCGGCTGCCACGGTGAGCGGCCGCCCGGGAGCGCGTGCGAAGATGGCAGTTGCTGGTGGGAACGATCTCCGGACGGTATCTGGGACGGTTCTCTGGCCATGGTGGACCACTACGCGCAGCGCGCGGGGCAGCCTCGGCAGGACGCCCTGCTGATGGTGCCGATCGCCACTGCGCTGATCGACGCCGACGGACGCATCCTGCACTGGAGCAGTGACGCGGAGGCGCTGCTCGGACACCCGGCGCAGGAGGCGGTGGGTGCCCGGGCGGCGACCCTGCTGACCTCCGACGAGCACCGGCCGGAGGTGCTCCAGCTGTTCCGGCAGATCCTGGCGGGCCGGCCCTGGTCCGGGGTCTTCCCGGTCCGGCACCGGGACGGGCACCTGGTGGACCTGGAGTTCCGCACCCATCCGATCCTCGGCCCCGGCGGCGCCCCGATGGTGCTGGCGGTCGCCTCCGAGGTGACCACGCTGCACCGGCTCCAGGCCGACCTGGCCCTCCTCGACGGGTTCTTCACCCAGTCCCCGGTGGGCATGGCGGTGTTCGACACCGACCTGCGCTTCGTCCGGCTGAACGGGGCGCTGGCGGAAGCCAACGGCCTGAGCGTCGAAGGCCCGCTGGGCCGACGGCTCACCGAGGTGCTGCCCAGGATCAACGGCCCCGAGTCCGAGGCGGTGATGCGCCGGGTGCTGGAGAGCGGCGAGCCGGTGATGGACGACCTCGCGCACGGCCGCACCCCGGGCGACCCGAGCCACGACCACGCCTGGTCGGCCTCCTACTTCCGGCTGAGGGACCGCGGCGGCCGGGTGCTCGGGGTGTGCGCGACCGTCATCGACATCACCGAGCGGTTCCACGCCGACGCCCGGGCGGCCCGCGCCCAGGAGCGGCTGTCCTTGCTGGTGGACGCGACCGCCTCGATCGGCACCACGCTGGACCTGCGGCAGACCGCCCGGGAACTGGTCGACGCGATGGTGCCCAGGGTCGCCGACATCAGCGCGGTGTTCGGGCTGGAGGAGCTGGTGGCCGGCCGTGGCGTCGAGCCGTCCCCACCGGACTCCCCCTTGCTGGTACGGCGCCTGGCGATCGCCTCCGCCGACAGCCAGTACCCGGCCGAGGCGCTGCCGCTGGACGCCGTGTACGAGCTGCCGCCGGACTCCCCGTACGCCCGGGCGCTGACCGGCGGGCGCACGGTGGTGGTGCCGTCCTGGGAGCTGCCGGCGCTGAGCGAGCGCCTCAACGAGAGCCGCCGCCAGGCCTTCTTCGGCGACCGCCCGCGCTCGGTGCGGATCACCCCCCTGGTGGCGCGCGGCACGACGCTCGGCATGGTGGTGTACTCGCGGCGCGGCTCGCGGGAGTCCTTCGCGGCGGCCGACATCACGCTCGGCGACGAGCTGGCCTCGCGCGCCGCCGTCGCGATCGACAACGCCCGGCTGTACCTGCGCCAGCACCGGACGGTGCTGGCCCGGCAGCAGGCGCTGCGCGAGGCCAAGGCCGCGCAGGAGCGCCTGGCGCTGGTCAACGTGGCCTCCACCCGGATCGGCACCACGCTCGACCTCGCCCAGACCGCCCAGGAGCTGGCCGAGGTCGCGACGCCGAGGCTGGCCGACACGGTGGTGGTGGAGGTACTGGAGGAACTGGTCCGCGGCGAGCGCGAGGCGACCGCCCCGGTGGACGGTTCGGCGCTGCTGCGGCGGATGGCCTTCCACTCGGTGCGCGGCTCGACCCTGTCCCCGATCGACCGCGCCGGCAACCTGCACCGCTTCCTGCCCGGTTCGCCGTACGCGTGGTGCCTGGCGCACCGCAAGCCGGTGCTGGTGCCGCGGATGGACGAGGAGGGCATGGCCTGGTTCGCCGAGGACCCGGTGCGCCAGGCCGCCGTCCGGGAGCAGAACGTGCAGTCGTTCATGGTGGTCCCGCTGATCGCGCGCGGCACGCCGGTCGGCGTGGCGGGCTTCTACCGCACGCTGGTCGAGCGCCCGTACGAGGACGCCGACGTGGCGCTGGCCGGGGAGTTGGCGCTGCGGGCGGCCGTCTCGATCGACAACGCGCTGCTGTTCACCCGCGAGCGCGACGCGGCCGCCGCCCGGCAGCGGGCGCTGGACGAGGCGTGGGCCGCCCAGCAGCGGCTGTCGCTGCTGAACGAGGCCAGCAACCGGATCGGCACCACGCTCGATCTGTACCGCACGGCCCGGGAGTTGGTGGAAGTGGTGATCCCGCGCTTCGCCGACTTCGTCACCGTGGACCTGCGCGAGGCGGTGCTCAGCGGCGAGGAGCCCGGGGCCGTCCCGGCGGAGGGACCGGTGCTGATGCGGGCGGTCGCGGTCGGCGAAACCGGCTCGGACGGCGCCATGCACGAGGCCGCCGACGAGGTGGGCGAGACCTCGCAGTCGGCCGGCCTGTACGCGCAGAGCCTGCGCACCCGGCGCTCGATCCTGGTCGCCGAGGTGACCGAGGAGGAGCTGCGCCGGATCGTCGCCTCGCCCGACCGGGTGCAGCCGAGCCTGGACGCCGGGGTGCACTCGTACCTGATGGTGCCGCTGGTGGCGCGCGGACACGTGCTGGGCGGCGCGGAGTTCGTCCGCACCCGCAACCCGGCACCGTTCGGCCCGGAGGACCGCTCGCTGGCCGAGGAGCTGGCCGCCCGCACCGCGCTGGCGATCGACAACGCCCGGCTCTACCGCCGCGAGCGGGACACCGCGCTCACCCTCCAGCGCAGTCTGCTGCCGCAGGAGGTGCACCGCACCCTCGGGCTGGACCTCGCCTACCGCTACCTGCCCAGCAGCGTGGTCAGCGAGGTCGGCGGCGACTGGTTCGACGTGGTGCCGCTGTCCTCCGGGCGGGTCGCGCTGATCGTCGGCGACGTGATGGGCCACGGCATCCGGGCCGCCGCCACGATGGGCCAGCTCCGCACGGTGGCAAGGACGTTGATAACCCTGGACCTGGACCCGGCGCGGGTGCTGTACCGGCTGGACGAGGCGACCGCGACGGTCGGCGAGGGCCAGTTCGCCACCTGCGTCTGCGTGGTGTACGACCCGGTGGACCACCACTGCACCGCGGCCAGCGCCGGGCACCTGCCGCCCGTGGTCGCCGACACCGAGGGGCGGGCGCACCTGGTCGAGCTGCCGTCCGGCCTTCCGCTCGGGGTGGGCGGAGTCGCCTTCGAGAACGCCGAGTTCACCCTCCCCGAGGAGGGCATCCTCACGCTCTACACGGACGGCCTGGTCGAGCGCCGGGGCCAGGACCTGGACGAGGGGCTGGAGCTGCTCTGCCGGACCGTCGCCGACCGGCGCGACTCGCTGGAGCAGACCTGCGAGGCCGTCCTGAGTCGGCTCACCGAGACCACCGGCGAGGACGACATCGCCGTCATCATGGCGCAGGTCCGGCCGCGGGGAGCCGACCGGATCGCCACCCTCCCGCTCACCGGGGACCACGCCATGGTCGCCCACTCGCGCCGCTTCACCCGCGAAACGCTGACCGCCTGGGGGCTCGACGCGCTCGCCGACTGGGCCGAACTGCTCACCAGCGAGCTGATCACCAATGCCCTGGTGCACGCCGGATCGCCCACCCAGCTGCGGCTGTACTGCAACCGGGTGCTCACCGTCGAGGTCGCCGACCAGGAGTCCGAGGTGCCGCGGATCCGCCGTGCCCGCACCGAGGACGAGGGCGGCCGGGGCATCCACCTGGTCAACGAGCTCGCGCACCGCTGGGGCAGCCGCCGGACCAAGGACGGCAAGGTGGTCTGGTTCGAGCTGGAGCTGCCCCCGGGGACCGCCCCGCCCGCCTGAACGGCCGCCCCGCCCGCGTGGACAACGGACGGTTGTCGGGCCGCCGCCGCGGTTGTTGGCCCGGCGGGCCGCCCCGGCGGTTGTCTGGTGCCACGAGCGGGACGGCCCCGCCCGGACGAACCGCAGGAGCCCACCGTGCAGCACCCCGACGCCCGCACCGTCGTCACCGACTACGTCACCCTCCTCGCGGCGGGCGACCGCGAGGCCGCGATCGCCCTGTTCGCCGAGGACGCCACCTGGAGCTACCCGGGCGGCCTCCCGCTCTCCCGCACCTGGCACGGCAAGCAGGAGATCTTCGGGGACTTCCTCGGCCGGGTCGGTGCCCTGTTCGCCGCCGACGGCCTGCCGGTCATCACCCTCACCCACGTCCTCGCCGACGGCCCGCAGGCGGTGGCCGAGTGGACCAGCGTCGGCACGGCCGCCAACGGCGCCGCGTACGAGAACCGCTGCCTGGGGGTGTTCACCGTGACGGACGGCCTGATCACCGCCGTCCGCGAGTACCTGGACACCGACCACGTGGCCCGGACGCTGCTGGCCTGACCGCGGCCCGCCCCGCGCGGACCGCCCCTCAGGGCCTGTGAACGTCCTGGGACCCGGTCGCGGCACCGTCGGCCCAGCCCTGGGGGTCGGTCCAGGCGGCCAGCGTGCGGCGGGTCTCGAAACGGCGCTCGCGGCCGGTCAGCGGGTCGGTGAACTCGACGGTCGAGGCGAGCAGCTGCAGCGGGCCGCGGAAGTCGTCCGGGGCCGGCTCGGGCAGCACCACCGGATAGACCGGGTCACCGAGGATCGGCAGTCCGAGGCCGCACATGTGCAGCCGCAGCTGGTGGGTGCGCCCGCTCAGCGGCCGCAGCCGGTAGCGGGCCAGGCCGTCACGGCGCTCCAGCAGGTCGATCCGGCTCTCGCTGTTCGGCGGGGCGTCGATCTCCCGCGCGGCGATCACCCCGCGCTCCTTGACGATGTGGCTGCGTACGGTGCGCGGCAGGCTCAGCTCCGGGTCGTACGCGGCGATCGCCCGGTACTCCTTGCGCACCAGGCGGTCCCGGAACAGCGTCTGGTAGGCGCCGCGGTCCTCCGGGCGGACGACGAACATGGCCAGGCCCGCGGTGAGCCGGTCCAGGCGGTGGGCGGGGCTGAGCGCGGGCAGGTCGAGGCTGTGCCGCAGCCGGGACAGCGCCGTCTCGGCCACGTGCCGGCCGCGCGGGGTGGTGGCCAGGAAGTGCGGTTTGTCGACGACCACCAGGTGCTCGTCGCGGTGCAGCACGACCAGCTCGAAGGGGACGCGCACCTCCTCGGGCCGGTCCCGGTGGAACCAGAGGTGGGCGCCGGGGCGGAACGGCTCCGCCGGGGCGACGGGGCCGTGCTCGCCGACGATCTCGCCGTCCCGCAGGGCCGCGTCGATCCGCTCGGCCGGGACGGCGGGCAGCCGGTCCACCAGGTGGTCCCGCACCGTCGACCAGGGGCCTTCGAGCGGCAGCCGGAGGTGCACCGGGTCCACGCCGTGGCGCTGCGGGAGGGGGGAGGCCGGTCGGCGGCTCTTGCGTCTCATCTCCCGGCCCAGCGTAGTGCGCGCCGGCGCGCGTCCCGCGGCCGAGGTGCTGACCCGGGGCCGGGCAGGGACAGTGGACCGGAGGCCCTCGTTCCGCCGGGGGCCTCCGACCGTACGCCGGGCGGCCGGCGGACCGGGGTGCGGCCGGACCCGCCCCGGCCGGACCCGACCCGACCCGATCCGACCGACCTGCACACCGGCCGGCCGGACCACCCCCGGGATCGACCCGCCGGACCGACCGACCGGCACCACTGGAGGACGCGTGACCGCCGACGGCCCGGACGGGGTGCCGCCGCTGCACCTGCCGAGGCGGACCCGGCTGCTGCTCTACGGCGCGCTCCTGCTGCTGGTCGCCGCCGTCGTGGCCGCACTCGCGATCGGGCCCGGAACCACCCTGGCCCCGCTGCTCGCGGTGGCCCCGGTGCTGGCCGGCGCGACCACCCGGCGGGCCCGGGTGCCGCTGCTGGTCGGTGCGGTGGCGCTGCTCACCGTCGGGCTGCTGGAGTCGGCCAACGCGCAGCTGCCGCTCTCGGTCCGGATCAGCGTGCAGGTCACCGTCCTGGCCTCGACCCTGGCCAGCGCCGCCAGTGTCGTCCTGGTGGCGGCCCGCGAGCGGGAGCTGTTCCAGGTCCGGACGGTGGCCGAGGCGGCGCAGCGGGCCCTGCTGCGCCCGCCGCCGGAGCGGATCGGGCCGTTGCGCGTGGCGGTGCGGTACGTGGCGGCGGCCGCCGAGGCGCGGATCGGCGGGGACCTGTACGCCGTGGTGGAGACCCGCTTCGGGGTGCGCATCCTGCTCGGGGACGTCCAGGGGCACGGACTGCCGGCGGTGGAGACGGCGGCGGACGTCCTCGGGGTGTTCCGGGAGGCCGCCCGGACCGAACCCGATCCCGGCCGGCTCGCCGAGCGGCTGGACGCGGCGCTCGCCGCCCGGCCGTCGGACGAGGGGCGGTTCGCCACCGCGCTGCTGCTCGACGTGGCGGCGGACCGGGGGCCGGTGCGGCTGGTGAACTGCGGCCACCCGCCCCCGCTGCTGCGCCGGGCGGGCCGGGTGAGCGAGCTGGAGCCGCCGTTCCCGGCGCCGCCGCTGGGGCTGCTCGGGCTCACCGGCGGCGGGTACCCGGACCGGCGCTTCGAGCCGGAGCCGGGTGACGTCCTGCTCCTGCACACCGACGGGGTGTCGGAGGCCCGGGACGCCGGGGGCCGGTTCTACCCGATCGCGGAGCGGCTGCCCGGCCTGCACGGCGGCTCGCCGGCGGACCTGCTGGACGCGGTGCTGGAGGACGTCGGCGACTGGGTCGGGGCCACCGGGCTGGCCGACGACGCGGCGGTGCTGGCGATCCGCTGGGAGCCGTGACCGGGCCGCACCGGCGGCTCCGGCGGCTCCGGCGAGCGGCCCGGACGCGATTGTCAGTGGGGTGTGCAAGGCTCGGTTCGCGGTCGGCAGGGAGCCGGCCGCCCCAGCAGTGGACGGTCGACGAGGGGACGGTGCCATGGGGAACAGGGCGAGCGGGTCGTTCGAGCTCACCGCGTTCGAGCCGGTGGAGACGGAGGAGCGGGAGGGCGCGGCCTTCGGGCGGGTCCGGATCGCCAAGACCTTCACGGGCGGGCTGAGCGGGGCGAGCGAGGTGCGGATGCTCTCCGTCACGGGCCCCTCCGGCAGCCCGGCCTCGTATGTCGCTGTGGAGCACGTGACGGGTGAACTGGACGGGCGCGCGGGCTCGTTCGTGCTCCAGCACACGGCCTGGGACACCACCGGCACGACGATACGCGTGGTGCCGGGCACGGGCACGGGCGAGCTGTCCGGGATCACCGGGGAGTTCCGGCTGACCGTCGACGGGTCCGGCGCCCACACCTACGTCCTGGAGTACGAGCTGGGCTGACGCCGGCCGCGCGCGCCACGGCCGGCCGCCCAGTTGTCCGGCTGACCGGCTGACCGGCTGACCGGCCCGTCATAGGACGGGCTGGCCCGCTTCCAGCCGCCGGATCGCGGCCCGGACCGCGGTCGCGAAGCTCCAGAACAGCGGCAGGGTGTTGGCCGCCCGCTCGGCGCGGGTGTTCTTGCCCGGGGCGAACATCGCGGCCCGCAGCTCGGTGGTCATCTCCAGCTGGGCGCCCATCCCGAGCAGGCTGCGGTTGCAGATGTTCTCCGGGGAGATGCCCGCGATCTCCTCCTCGCCGGAGGCGGTCACCGCCCGGATGCCCGCCGCCGCGAACTCCTCCATCAGGTACTGGCGGAGGGTGGCGTTCAGGCCGCCGACCAGCACGGCCTGGGCACCGGCCTCCAGTCCGGCCTGGGCGGCGGTGCAGCCGTGCAGCGACACCACGTTGAGGCTGCCGCCGCACATCGCCCGGGCCACGCCGTCGTCGCAGTGGGTCGAGGTGACGTGCAGCTCGCTGTTGTTGGAGGAGCGCAGGCCCTCGAACATCCAGAAGTCGTGCGTCGGCCCGGCGGCCGGGGTCGGCGCGAGGTCGGCCGGGTGGTAGCCGGCGACGGCCAGGCAGAGTTCGGAGGTGCCGACCTCGATGCCTCCGCCGTGCGGGGCGATGACGGCGGTCCGGACGACGGACGTGCGGCCCTGCAGGCTCTGGTCGTCCATCAGGTGCCGGCGGTAGCGGCGGCCGTAGTCCACGCCCTCGACCACGGTCGGGCTGGCGTAGAGGGCCGTGTTGGAGGGGTACAGGTCGGCGGCGGCGCTCGCGGGGGTGCTTCCCACGACGGCACCGAGGGTGCCGAGGGCCGGGGCCGCGGCGAACGCGGCGATGAGGGTTCGTCGGTTGATCACGGCAGGGATGATGGCAGGAGGTGGGGGATCGGCAAAGCCCCTGCGATGCCATGACCGAATAGGTGCCATGCCATGGACGGAATCAGCCTGATCGTGTGACACCGGCTCGACGGGCTCGTGCTGCGTCCACCGGGCACCCGTCCACGCTGTCACGATGATGCGATCAGTGCACGATCGGCATCGGAGGGTGGCGCATGCCCGGCACGGCGGTGGATCGTACGACGGCAGCGGCGGCGCGGGCGGCCACGAGGACGGCCGCGGTCGGGCGGGTGATCGACCGGCTGCGGCGGATCGGGGCGGGGCTGCCCCCGGCCGACGGGGTGGCGGTCTTCAACCGGATCTACCTCACCGTGACGCAGGCGGTCCGCGACCGGCTGGACCGCGGGTGCTTCGTCGACCCGCGGGCGACGGCCGAGCTGGACGTGGTGTTCGCCGGGCACTACCTGCGGGCCGTGGCCGCCGACGCGGCCGGACGGGAGCCGCCCGCCTGCTGGCGGCCGCTGTTCGCGCTGCGCGCCCACCCGGGAGTGCACCCGCTGCAGTTCGCACTGGCCGGGATGAACGCCCACATCCAGCACGACCTGCCGCTGGCCGTCGTGGACACCTGCCGCCGCCGGGGCTGCGAGCCCGCCGCCGTCGAGGAGGACTACCACCGGATCAACCGGGTGCTGGCCGAGGTGGAGACGGCCGTCCGGGAGCAGCTGATGCCCGGGCCCGACCTGCTGGAGCTCGCCGAGCCGCTCCCTCACCTGCTCGGCGTCTGGTCGGTCGGGGCCGCCCGGGAGGGCGCCTGGAGCTCCGTGGAGGCGCTGTGGGAGCTGCGGTACCTGCCGGGCGCGGCCCGGGCCTTCGCCGCCGCGCTGGACGGTTCGGTCGGACTGCTCGGCCGCGCCCTGCTGCTCCCGCTCGGAGCACTGCTCCCACCCGGGCCGGACGGGTTGCCGGGCGCCGGGCCGGGCAGCGGACCGGTGGACGGGCCGGAGGCCGGGCGACAGGCCCCCGTGACGGCCGCGGCCGCCCGGCTCCCCGAGGCGAGGAACCGGACGGCCGGCGGTACGGACGCGGGCGCGGCGGGCGCCGGCGGCGATCAGGCCCAGCTGGAGTGCAGCGGCTTGCCCTCGGCGTAGCCGGCCGCGCTCTGGATGCCCACGATCGCCTTCTCGTGGAACTCCTCCAGGCTGGCGGCGCCCGCGTAGGTGCAGGAGCTGCGGACGCCCGCGATGATCGAGTCGATCAGGTCCTCGACGCCCGGGCGGGCCGGGTCGAGGAACATCCGGGAGTGCGAGATGCCCTCCTCGAACAGCGCCTTGCGGGCCCGGTCGTACGAGGAGTCCTGGGCGGTGCGGTTGCTCACCGCGCGGGCCGAGGCCATGCCGAAGCTCTCCTTGTACTGGCGGCCGTCGGCGGCGGTCTGGAGGTCGCCCGGGGACTCGTAGGTCCCGGCGAACCAGGAGCCGATCATCACGTTGGAGGCGCCGGCGGCCAGCGCCATCGCGACGTCGCGCGGGTGGCGCACGCCGCCGTCCGCCCAGACGTGCTTGCCGAGCCGGCGCGCCTCGGCGGCGCACTCCAGGACGGCGGAGAACTGCGGCCGGCCGACGCCGGTCATCATCCGGGTGGTGCACATGGCGCCGGGGCCGACGCCGACCTTGAGGATGTCGGCGCCCGCCTCGACCAGGTCGCGGACACCGACGGCGGAGACCACGTTGCCGGCCACGATCGGGACCTGCGGGTCCAGGCCGCGCACCGCGCGCAGCGCGCTGATCATGGACTCCTGGTGGCCGTGCGCGGTGTCGACCACCAGCACGTCGGCGCCGGCCTCGATCAGCGCCTCGGCCTTGCCCGCGACGTCGCCGTTGATGCCGACGGTGGCGGCGATCCGCAGCTTGCCGGCCGCGTCCACGGCCGGGGTGTAGAGGGTGGCGCGCAGCGCGCCCTTGCGGGTGAGGAGGCCGACCAGCCGGCCCTCGCCGTCCACGACCGGGGCGAGCTTGCGGTGCGCCTCGGTGAGCTTGTCGAAGGCGGTCCGCGGGTCGATGCCCTCGTCCAGCACCAGCAGCTCGCGGGACATGATGTCGGCCAGGCTGGTGAAGCGGTCCACGCCCTGGCAGTCGGACTCGGTGACCACGCCGACCGGCCTGCCGTCCTCGACCACCACGAGGGCGCCGTGGGCGCGCTTGGGCAGCAGCGAGATGGCCTCGGCCACGGTGGCGCCCGGGGCGAGCGTGATCGGGGTGTCGAAGACCAGGTGGCGCTGCTTGACCCAGGAGACGACCTCGGCGATGACCTCGGTGGGGATGTCCTGCGGGATGGCGACCAGGCCGCCGCGGCGGGCGACGGTCTCGGCCATCCGGCGGCCGGCGATGGCGGTCATGTTGGCCACGACCAGCGGGATGGTGGTGCCGGTGCCGTCGTTCGAGGAGAGGTCCACGCCCTGCCGGGAGCCCACGGCGGAACGGCTGGGGACCATGAAGACGTCGTCGTACGTCAGGTCGTACGAGGGCTTGAGGTCGTTCAGGAAGCGCATGAAGAAGGGCTCTCTGGCTGGGGGATACACCTCGGGTGCGGTTGCGGCGATGCCGCCGGAGCGCACTCGGGCGCCCGGCACCCAGCATTCGATTCTCCGTGAGGGCGGGGTCAAAAGCCAGTTCGAGGAGCTTTGCTGGGGCTGTCCACAAACCGTGATCAATACTCCGCGCGTAGACATGGAGGATCATCCAAAGACCCCCTCCGACGTCCGGTTTTCGCCCCGGTCCGGACCGCTCCCGTAGCATTCACGCGGTAACGGGCATGGCTTCACGCGTGTGGGCGTGGCGAACGGGAAAGCGGCAGCAGGCGTGAGCATCGGGCAGACGGACATCGAACAGACGGACAACGCGCGGCCGGACATCGCGCCGGACCGGATCGGGGACGCCGAGGAGATCGACTACGGTCCCGGCCTCGACCCCGAGCGGCTGAAGCTCTGCCTGGAGGTGATCGCCGAGCTCGACGAGCTGCACGTGGACCACCCGGACGCGATCACCGTCCGCCAGGCCGTCGGCGGCATATTCCGCACCCTGAAGCAGCGTCGCCGCCAGGAGACCCGGGCCCGCAAGACCGCCAACGACCGCGAGGTCACCGCCCGCACCGCCACCGGTGCGCCGAGCCGGATCGACGACGAGACGGCCGGCGCCTTCGGCCTGACCACCGTCACCACCACCGAGATCGCCGGCATCCTGGAGCGCCCGCGCTCCTGCTACACCTGCAAGCAGCGGTACGTCGAGGTCGACGCCTTCTACCACAACCTCTGCCAGAACTGCGCGGTCAGGAACCGCGCCCGCCGGGACGCCCGCGCCGACCTCACCGGCAAGCGCGCGCTGCTCACCGGCGGCCGCGCCAAGATCGGGATGTACATCGCGCTGATGCTGCTGCGCGACGGCGCCCACACCACCATCACCACCCGCTTCCCCAACGACGCGATCCGCCGCTTCAAGGCGATGCCGGACAGCGCCGAGTGGATCCACCGCCTCAAGATCGTCGGCATCGACCTGCGCGACCCGGCCCAGGTGCTGGCGCTGGCCGACGAGGTCGCCGCCGACGGCCCGCTGGACATCCTGATCAACAACGCCGCGCAGACCGTGCGCCGCCCGCCGGAGTCCTACCGCGAGCTGGTGAACGCCGAGTCCGCGCCGCTGCCGGCCGGCGAGCTGCCGCAGGCCACCACCATCGGCCGCTTCGGCAGCGGCAGCGTCGACCTGCCCGCACTCCCCCACCAGGCGGGCGGCGACGTGCAGCGGATCACCGCCGAGGACGTCACCTCGCTGGCCCTGGTCACCGGCTCCGCCACGCCCGCCCGGATCGCGGCCGGCACCGCGATCGACGCCGGCGGCCTGGTGCCCGACCTCGCGGACACCAACAGCTGGGTGCAGACCGTCTCGGAGGTCGGCCCGATGGAGCTGCTGGAGGTCCAGCTCTGCAATTCCACCGCGCCGTTCATCCTGATCAGCCGGCTGCGGCCGGCGATGGCCGCCTCCTCGTCCCGCCGCAAGTACGTCGTCAACGTCTCCGCGATGGAGGGCGTGTTCGCGCGCGGCTACAAGGGCGCCGGCCACCCGCACACCAACATGGCCAAGGCCGCGCTCAACATGCTCACCCGCACCAGCGCGGAGGAGATGTTCCAGACCGACGGCATCCTGATGACCGCCGTGGACACCGGCTGGATCACCGACGAGCGCCCGCACCCGGACAAGATGCGGCTCGCCGACGAGGGCTTCCACGCCCCGCTCGACCTGGTCGATGGTGCGGCGCGGGTGTACGACCCGATCGTGCGCGGCGAGGCCGGCGAGGACCTGTACGGCTGCTTCCTCAAGGACTACGACCGCGCCAACTGGTGACCTGCTGAAGGAGATGGCGAGTTGAGCACAGCACCGACCGCACCGCTGCTCGGCGCGGGGATCATCGTGCCCACCGGGGACGGCCGGGTGCTGATCGGCCGCCGGACCACCGCCGGCGAGCCGCCCACCTGGAGCCTGCCCGGCGGCAAGGTCGACCTCGGCGAGTCCTTCGAGCGGACCGCGGCCCGCGAACTCGCCGAGGAGACCGGCATCGTGCTGCCCGCCGAGGAGATGCGGGTGCTCGCCGTCCATCTCGACCACGAGCTCGGCCGGCCCCGGCTGACCGCCGCCGTGCTGGCGCCGCCCAGCCTGGCCGAGGCCGTGGTCACCGAGCCGCACGCCTGCGCCGGCTGGGAGCGCTTCCCGGTGGACGCGCTGCCGGAGCCGATGTTCTACCCGTCCGCGCTGGTCCTCGGCAGCTGGCTGCCGGGGCTGTCCCCGCGGGTGCGGGCCGGGACGCACGGCTACCCCGTCGCCCGCTGAGGGCGGGCGGCGGGGCGGCCTCCGGGCCGGGGCGGTCAGCCGTTGCGGGCCGCCTCCGGCCCGGTGATCCGCCTCAGCAGCGGCAGGGTGGAGGCGATGATCCCGACCGAGGCGACGATGCCGAGGGCGACGACGCCGAAGTACACCGCCCCGGGCGACACCAGGCCGTAGTCCATCTGGGACGAGAGGAACAGGGCCGCGGCGGCGAAGGCCGCGCCGAGCGAGATCACCGCCACCGCCAGCAGCGGCAGCACGCTCTCCAGCGCGATCACCCGCCGCAGCAGCCGCAGCGGCGACCCCGTGAGCCGCAGCATCGCGAACGGCCGCCTGCGGTCGGAGAGCCCGGCCACCACGCTGACCGCGAGGCTGCACCCGGCGATCGGAAGCGTGGTCAGCAGCACGACGTTCGCCAACTGCCGCCATCCGGCGAGCCGTTGCTGCCCTTCGGTGGCCCAGTCGCCGACCGTGTGCGCGTCGTGGTCCGGCCATGCCGCGGTGAAGACCGTACGGACCCGCTCCTTCGCCGCCGCCGATCCGTCGGTCGTGGCGTAGAGCGCCTGGACCGGGAGCCCGGCGACCTCCTCCGCGGAGATCGGGGCGGCGGGCCACTCGGCGTCGGGGTGCGACGTGAGATTGAGGAAGTCGCGCGGCGGGATGGCGGCGACGCTCGCCCCGGCCGCGCAGTGGCCGACCACGGGGATCCGGGCGAGGTCCGCGCAGGACACCAGGCCGGGGGTCATGAGCGGGGCGTCCGGGCGCGGGTTCACGGGGAGCTTCGCGAGCCCGTCCGGATTGCTGTGGACCACCGCGAGGCCCTTGAAGCCCGGCACCGCCCGCACCTCGGCCAGCACCTGTTCCGGCGTCGAGCGCGCCAGCGGCGGCCGGCCGTCCCGGAACTCGCCCTGCACCACGGACGCCCGGGACATCGGATCGCCGCCCAGCGAGCCGCGGTTGGCGTTGATGGTGCCGATGATGCAAACCGTCGACGTGGTGACGAACAGTGCCAGGATCAGGCCGCTGACCGCGCGGAACCCGGTCTTCGGGTCGTCCGCGAGCCGGCGCACCGCGATCAGCGTGGCCGGGCGGCCGGTGCGGCGGGCGACCGTACGGGCGGCGACCATGGTCAGCCACGGCCCGGCGATCACCAGGCCCAGCATCACCAGCAGGAACCCGGGCAGGTAGGCCGCGGCCTGCCCGTTGCCGGTGGCCGGGCGGCGGCCGACGAAGTACACCAGCTCCGCGAGCCCGGCCAGCAGCGGGATCAGCCGCCAGGCCCGGGGCGGCCGCGGGGTGACCCGCCGGCTGACGCCCAGGGGGGAGATGGCGACCCGGCGCAGCGCGAACCGGGCCGCGACCGCTGCGGCCAACGGCACGGCCAGGGCGGTTCCCAGGATCTGGAGCCCGGTCAGGGTCAGGTCGTCGAGGTGGAAGCGGCCGCCGGTGAAGGGCACGTCGGCCGCCAGCGGGCGCAGCGCGAGGTAGAGGCCGAAGCCGGCGACCGTACCGGCCACCGCGGCGACGGTGGACTCGACCGCGGCGATCACCGCGATCTGCCGCGGGGTGGCGCCGACCAGCCGCATCGCGGCGAACCGCTGCTCCCGGGTGGCGGCGGACAGGCGGGTCGCGGTGCCGATGAAGATCAGCACCGGAAAGATCATCGCACCGCCCACGACGGACAGGATGAGCACCATCGCATCGCCCCGGATGCCCCGGCTCAGGCAGTCGCCGTTCCCGCACTCGGGTCGGGTCGTGGCGATGGTGGTGACGGCGACGGCCCCGTGCGCGCCCTTGACCTCGTCGACCGTCCGGCCCACGAGCACGGCCATGGTGTCCGGGGACGGCATCGCCGAGTCGTTGAGTGTGCCGACCATCCGGCCCGGGATGCGGTCACCGAGTTCGGCGGCCGGGACCTTGCGCAGCAGCTCGGCCAGGGCCGGGGAGGCGTAGTACTCCCCGGGGGCCGGCAGGCGGTCGAGCCCCGGCGGGACGGGCGAGGTCGCCCCGGTGGCGGCGAGGTCGATCTCGCGGATGTCCGAGCCGTCGTAGTAGTCCACGTGCGGCCGCCACCAGAGCGGATCGACCTGCGCGGTCCCGGTCCGGCTCGCGGCACCGGTGTCGAGCCAGACCTGGCGCTGGTTGGCCCGCTCGATCGCGTTCATGCCGGCGAGCGTGGACAGCAGCAGCCCGACGCCGATCGCGACCGCCGCCGCGATCATCAGCAGCCGGGCCACCGCCTCCCGGCCGCCGCTGACGGCCAGGCGGAGCGAGAAGGCGATCACTGGGCCACCGTTCCGGCTCCGGCCGAGAGCGCACGGGCCTTGCCGTCGCGGACGATCGCCTCGCGGTCGGCGAAGGCGGCGACCCGGGGCTCGTGGGTCACCAGGACGACGGTGGTGCCCTGCTCGCGGGCCGAGGCGACCATCAGCTCCATCACCTGCTCGCCGGTCAGCGAGTCCAGCGCGCCGGTCGGCTCGTCGGCGAACAGCACCTGCGGGCGGGCCACCAACCCGCGGGCCAGCGCGACCCGTTGCGCCTGACCGCCCGACAGCTCGCCGGAGCGGCGCTTCTCCAGGCCGTCCAGGCCGAGCCGGGCGAACCACGGCCGGGCCTCCGCCAGCGCGGCGGAACGGCGCACGCCGTTCAGCAGCAGCGGCAGGGCGACGTTCTCCTCGGCCGTCAACTCCGGTACCAGCTGGCCGAACTGGAACACGAAGCCGAACCTGTCGCGGCGCAGGGCGCTGCGCTGCGCCTCCGGCATCGTGTCCAGTCGCTTCCCGCCGAACAGCACCTCGCCCGCGTCGGGCACCAGGATGCCGGCCAGGCAGTGGAGCAGCGTCGACTTGCCCGAGCCGCTGGGGCCCATGACGGCGAGCACCTCGCCGGCCTCCACGGACAGGCTCGCCCCGCGCAGCGCCGGCGTCTCACCGAAGGCGAGGGCGACGTCCCGGGCCTCGATGACCGCGGTCATCCGTTCACCTCCGCGGCGAGCGCGTCCAGGCGGGCGGCGGTGAGGTCGATCCAGCGCAGGTCGGCCTCCAGGTGGAACAGGCCGTGGTCGGCGAGCAGGGCGTCCACCAGGGCGCCGGTGCGGCGCAGTTCGGTGAGTTCGCGCATCCGGCGCAGGTGGGCGGCGCGCTGGGTGTCCAGGTAGTGCTCGGCGTCGCGGCCCAGCATCAGGGCCAGCACCACCTTGGTGAACAGCACGGACTGGAGGTTGGGCTCGGGTGCGACCGGTCCCCGCAGCCAGGTCTCGAACTCGGTCGCCCCGGTCTCGGTGATGACGTACCGCTTGCGTTCGGGCCCGTCGCCGGGCTCCGCGTCGCCGGCCATCACCTTGCCGTCGCGGGCCAGTCGGCCGAGGGTCGCGTAGACCTGACCGTACGGAAGGGGCTTGCCGCGGCCGAAGAGGGCGTCGTAGTCGCGCTTGAGGTCGTAGCCGTGGCTGGGCTCACGCTCCAGCAGCCCCAGGAGGGTCAAAGGAACACTCATGGAGGGAAACATACACCCGGCGTATACTCCGAGTGTATATCCGGGCAGAAGACGGCCATGACCTGGGACGTCGTCAGCTTCTCTACGGGGTACGGGCGGAGAGCGGGCAGGTGCCGGGCACGGCACAGGCAGGGGGTGACCCCACGACCACCCCCTGCCCCATACCTCGACCCGGCGCCCCCACGGCCGAACCGGGCCACGGCCGCGCCCAAGCACCGGGAGGGCGCCGCCGCTCCCCAGCCTGCCCGGACCGCCCGGCGGATGCCGAGGGCCGAACGTCCCGACTGCGGGGCCGAGCGGCCCTGGCGATCCTCCGGGCGCGCACGAGTCTTGTGCGCGGAGGCCCGTCGGGGGGACATTGGGGCGGGAACCACCCCGCGCCCCAGCGTCCCTGAGGAGCCCTCACCGTGTCCAGCACACCCCGTCCGGCCCGGCCCGCGTCGCTCCCCCGACGCGCCGGCCGACAGCTGCGGCGGGCCCTCGGTGCCCGGCACGAGCCGCTCGTCCGCCCCCTCGACCGCTCCCGGGCCCGCGCCTGGCTGTCCGCCCTGCTCGGCGCGGTGCTCGCGCTCGCCCTCGCCGCGGGCGGCTCCCTGCTGCTCTACCGCTCCACCGCCCACCTGGCCGACACCGACCGCGCACGGCTGCGGCAGGTCGACGCCGTGGTCCGCGGCGTCCCGGACCGCGCCACCGCCGCCGGCAGCCGCTTCGCCGGCGGCTACAGCACCCGGATCGACGCCGACGCGGCCTGGACCGCCCCCGACGGCACCCGGCACGTCGGCACCGTCCAGGCCCCGCACTCCGCCGTCACCGGCAGCCACGTCCCCGTCTGGGTCGACCCGGCCGGCGCCGTCTCCGCTCCCCCGGCCGACCGCGTGGCCCTCGCGGTCTCCGCCGCCTGCACGGGCGCCGGGGGCCTCCTCGCCCTCCTGGCCCTGCTCGCGCTCGCCCTCCGGCTGCGCCTCCACGCCCTCGACCGCCGCGCCGAGACCGCCTGGAGCACCGGCTGGGCCCGCCTCGAACCCCGCTGGAGCGGCCGCGCCGGCCACCGCAGCGAGGACTGACCGGGCCCCGGGCCCGGCCCGTCAGTCGCCGGTGACGCCCCAGAAGTAGAGGCCGTCAGGAGCGCCGTCCGGCCCGTAGGCGACCAGGCGCCGGCGCCCAGGCAACTCACCTGTCCCTCACGACGATCCGTAGGCCGCGGCCTGCCGGGACGACAACGTACCGGGAGGGCTGCGGCTCCGGCGGGCCGTCGTCGCCCGGTCAGCGGGGGCGGGTCCAGGCCGGGGCGGGGGTGGGCCTGGCCGCGCGGTGGGTGAGGGCGGCGACGGCGAGGAGCAGCGCGAGGGCCAGGGCGAGGGCGGGGGCGACGTTCGCACGGAGGACGAGGACGGCGCCGAGGAGGGCTCCGGCGAACATCCAGACGGCGGAGGCGAGACGGCGGGGGCCGGTGCGGTCGGCGGCCAGGGCGGTGATGGTCATGGTGAGCACGGTGGTGGTGAGGTCGGGCACCTTCAGGGCGCGGACCACCGCGTTCTGGCCGCCCATGGCGAAGCCGAGCAGCCCGATCAGGGTGTAGCGGGCCGGGTCGCCGGTGTGGCCGGCCACGGCCGCCAGCACGGTGGCCGCCGCGACCAGCGCCGACTGGACGGCGACGGCGACGGTCAGCAGGTGACCGCGGTGACCGGGCAGGCGACGGGCGAGGTGACCGCCGGCCAGCGCGCCGAACAGGAACGCGGCGAGGGCGGCCAGCGAGGCGGTGGCGGAGAGGTTGGCCGCACCGGCCAGGGCGAAGCCGAGGAACACCACGTTGCCGGTCATGTTGGCGACGAAGACGTGGCCGAGTTCGAGGTAGCTGACCGCGTCCACCACTCCGGTGACCACGGTCAGCACCAGCAGCATCGGAACCAGCGGTCCGTGCTCGGGGTCGGGGGTCGGCATCGGGCCTCCGGTCGGTTCGGGTGGGGTCGGGCGGCGGTTCCGGGGTGTGCCGGACCCTCGCTGCCACGGCGGCACGGCGGCACGGCGCCACGGCGCTACGGCCTCAGGCGAGCGCCGGGTTGCCGGGGTCCTCCGGTTCGTCCTCCAGGTGCCAGTGCAGGTCGCGCACGCCCGGCTCCAACGACAGCCGGGTGACGACCTGTTCGAGCGCCGGGGCGACCGACCCGGTGATCGCGACGGTGGCCCGCAGGCTGGTGGCGTCCCCGCTGTCGGTGCGGCGGGCCCGCAGACCGGTCGGGGCGAGTCCGGAGGCGGCGAGCGCCTGGAGCAGCAGGGCCCGGATGTGGGTCTCGGACTTGCGGTCGCACTCCAGGTGGATGGTGGCGCGGCTGGTGGAGTCCGGGTCGCTGCCGGACTGCGGGGCCCGGTCGAGCAGTCGGCCGGCCGGGCGCAGCACCAGGTGGACGGCGAGCACGGCGAGCGTGCCGAGGACGGCCAGCTGCAGTTTGCCGGCGGCGGCCAGCACTCCGACGGCGGCTGAACACCACAGTGTGGCCGCGGTGTTGAGGCCGCGCACGCCGGCACCGTCGCGCAGGATGACGCCACCGCCGAGGAAGCCGATACCGGAGACGACGTACGACGCGACCCTGGTGGGGCTGCCGGTGTCGCCGACGGCCTCGCTGTAGAGCACGAAGAGGGTGGCACCGGCGGCGACCAGGGCGTTGGTGCGCAGGCCGGCCATCCGGGCCCGCCATTGGCGCTCGACGCCGATCAGCGCGCCGCAGGCGACGCCGGTGGCGAGCCGGACGAGGAAGTCGACGGTGGTCAGGGTGTGCACGACGGCACCTCCTTCACGGGAGGAGGGTACGGACGGGTGGCGAGCCGCCGCCCACCGACCGTCCGTGCGGGGCGGGCGGTGACGTGCGGTCGGCACGGCCGACGGTTCGGCGCGCGGTCTTGACGACCTCGATGATGGCCATCGCCCCCGCGGCCGACGGGTAGGCGCGCAGGGCGGTCGCACCGACCCCCCGCCGGTTGCCGCACACGGGGCTGACCGCGCGTCGGGTGACGCGCTCGGCGACGCGGCACAGCACGGACCCCCCGAGCGGTGAACCGCGAGCCGCGAGCCGCGAGCCGTCCCGAGCATAGACCGCCCCCGAACAACCCGGGCCGGGTTTCCGCCCACATCCTCGACAGCTTTGTAGAAGTTTGACCGAATCCGATCACCCCGCCGGAGAACCCTCCGGAAAACCGTTCGGGAACCACCCCGCCGCGCAGCACGTCCTCCGGCATATATAGTTCACCGACATATGCAGTTGAGCAGCTCACGAGGGGGAAGTGTGTCCCACACCGATCCGACCCGGCCCGCACCCGTCCTGCACCTGGCGGGCGTCACCCGCGTGCACGGGCGGGGCGCCGCCGAGGTGCACGCCCTGCGCGGCATCGACCTGGCCGTCCACCCGGGCGAGTTCGTCGCCGTGATGGGCCCGTCCGGCTCCGGGAAGTCGACCCTGCTGACCCTGGCCGGCGGGCTGGACCAGCCCAGCGGCGGCGAGGTGCTGGTGGAGGGGGTCGCGCTCGGCGGCCTCGGCCGCGGCAGGCTCGCCGACCTGCGGCGGCGCTCGATCGGGTACGTCTTCCAGGACTACAACCTGATCCCGGCCCTGACCGCCGCCGAGAACATCGCCCTGCCGCGCGAACTCGACGGCGTCCCGGGACGCCGGGCCCGCCGGGAGGCGCTGGCCGCGCTGGAGGAGCTGGGCATCGGGGAACTCGCCGACCGCTTCCCGGACGACATGTCCGGCGGCCAGCAGCAGCGCGTCGCCATCGCCCGGGCCCTGATCGGCGAGCGCCGGCTGGTGCTCGCCGACGAGCCGACCGGCGCCCTCGACTCGGCCACCGGCGAGGCGGTGCTCGCCGTCCTGCGCGCCCGCTGCGACGCCGGCGCGGCCGCCATGATGGTCACCCACGAAGCGGCCCATGCCAGTTGGGCGGACCGGGTAGTCCACCTGCGGGACGGCGCGGTCGCCTCGGAGACCCCCGGCCGCCGGTCCTCCGCCCGCCTCGCCGCGGTGCACCCGACCGGCGTGCTCGGCGAGGTGGCACCGTGAGGATCGGAGCCTGGCGGGTCGCCCTGCGCATCGCCCGCCGCGACGCCCTGCGGGCCAAGGGCCGCAGTGCGCTGATCGCCGCCATGATCGCGCTGCCCGTCCTCGGCGTCACCGGCGCCGACGTGGTCCACCGCAGCGGGCAGCTGACCCCGGCCGAACGGGTCGAGCGGGTGGTGGGCGGCGCGGACGCCCTGGTCACCTCGCTCGACCCGGGCCAGACGGTCGAGCAGGCCCCGATCGCCGAGGACGGCGCCTTCTCCGTCCAGCCCCGCCCCGGGGAGCAGCCGACGGCCGAGCAGGAGAAGGGCGCGAGCACCGCCCCGGCCGCCCTGATCACCTCGCTGCTGCCGCCCGGCAGCGCGCTCACCCCGGCCCGGCCCGGTCCGGAGGCCGGCGCGACCTCGCCCGAGGGCCTGGTCCGCACCCTCACCACCGAGGCCGATCTCGGCGACCCGGTCTGGCGCGGCCGGCTCGACCTGGTCGAGGGTCGCGCCCCGGGCGTCCCGCACGAGGTGGCCGTCACCCGGGCCTTTCTGGACCGCTCCGGGCTCCGGCCCGGCGCCACCACCACCATCCAGGGCCTGGAGGGCACCACCTACACCATCACCGGTGTCGTGGAGCACCCGGGCGAGCTGGGACGGGTCGAACTCGTCGCCCGGCCCGGCGAGTTGGTCGACCCGCTGAGCACCGCACTGGCCGGCGCCGGACCCACCGCGCAGAAGCCCTCGGCCGCCCGGTCCGCCTGGCTGGTCCGGCTGCCGGCCGGCGCCTCCCTCGGCTGGGCCGAGGTCCAGCGGTTCAACGCCCACGGCTACACCCTCACCGCACGCTCGGTGGCACTCTCCCCGCCGCCGGAGCAGGCCGTCCCCTACTACCGGGACGCCCACCGCTACAGCGACCCGACGGCCGCCAACAACACCAGGATGGTCGTCGCCACCGTCACCGGGATGGCCCTGCTGGAGGTCGCCCTGCTCGCCGGGCCCGCGTTCGCCGTCGGCGCCCGCCGCTCGCGCCGCCAGCTCGCCCTGCTCGGCGCGGCCGGCGGGAGCCGTGCCCACGTCGGTGCGGTGGTGCTCGGCGGCGGCCTGGTCCTCGGTGCGGCCGGGGCCGTGGTCGGCGTGGTGCTCGGCACCGCGGTGGTCGCCGTGCTGCGGCCGTGGATCGAGCAGATCGGCGGCGCGCGCTTCGGCCACTTCGCCGTACCGCCGGTGGACCTGGTCGCCATCGCCGGGATCGGCCTGGCCACCGCACTGCTCGCGGCCGCGCTGCCCGCGCTGCAGGCCGCCCGGCGCAGCGTCACCGCCGGGCTGACCGGCCGGGACACCGTCCACGGACCCAACCGGCTGGTCACCGTGTCCGGCTTCGCACTGCTCGCCCTCGGCGCGGTGCTCGCGATGTACGGCGCGGCCTCGGTGCAGCGCGACCGGCCCGGCGTCGGCGGCTACGACACCCGCACCCTCACCGTGCTCGGCGGCTCGGTGATCGCCGAACTCGGCCTGCTGCTGTGCACCCCGATGCTGATCGCACTGATCGGCCGGGCCGCCGGCCGGCTGCCGCTCGGACCCCGGCTGGCCCTGCGCGACTCCGCCCGGCACCGCTCGCGCACCGCTCCGGCGGTGGCCGCGGTGATGGCCGCGGTGGCCGGGGCCGTCGCCATCGGCGTCTACACCACCAGCACCGACGCCGAGAACCGGCGCGACTACCGGCCCCAGGCCCCCTACGGCGCCGTCCAGTTGACCAGTCACGTCGAGGGGCCCCGGCTCGCCGAGGAGCGCGCCGAGCTGGAGAAGCAGCTGTCCGGGCTCGGCCCGCGCGGCGACCTCGGCCAGGTGGAGTACCGCTTCTGCGACAACTGCGCCAGCACCGTTCAGCTCAAGGGCCCGCCGGAGCGGCGCGGCCTGGGCGCACCGCCGCACCTCGCCGCCGGTGACGCGACCGTGCTGCACAACCTGTTCGGCATCCATGACCCGGTCGCCGAACAGGCGCTGGCCGCAGGGAAGCTGCTGGTCTTCGACCGGGCCCTGGTGGGCGCCGACGGCAAGGCCGTGATGATCCTGCGCGGCGGGGGCGGCGCTCCGCTGCAGCCCGGCGAGACACCCAAGCCGGACCTGCAGGAGGTCCCGGTCGACGCGGTGCTGGTGGACAACCCGGCCGCCGCCGACTTCGCCCAGGGCCTGGCACTGCCCTCCGCACTGCCCGGACTCGGTCTCGCCGCCCGGCCGACCGGCTCGGTCTGGCTGCCCGCCACCCCGCCCGACCGCAAGGCGCAGCAACGGGCCGAGGCGGCCGCCGCCCGACTGGACCGCTTCTCCACGCTGGAGGTGGAACGCGGCTACCAGCCGAAGAGCGACGCGCTCACCCTGGCGCTCACCGGCTTCGCCGGACTGGTCGTGCTCGGCGCGGCCGGGATCGCCACCGGCCTGGCGGCCGCCGACTCCCGGCAGGACCAGGCCACCCTGGCCGCGGTCGGCGCGCCACCGCGGATCCGGCGGACCATGGCGGGCCTCCAGTGCACGCTGATCGCCCTGCTGGGCGCACTGCTCGGCGCGGTCAACGGCTTCGTGCCGGCGGTGGGGCTGCTGAAGTCCCGGGCCGGCGGGTTCGGGGCCAAGCCGGCGCTGATCACCGCGCCCTGGGGCGAGCTGCTGCTGATCGTGCTGCTGCTGCCGGTGGTCGCGGGGCTGCTCGCGGCCCTGTTCACCCGCTCCCGCATCCCGCTCGGGCGGCGGCTGTCCTGAGTCCCGGGCGGGTGGCCGTCCCGACCGCGGCCGCCCGCCCCAGCCCCGGCGGGCGGCTTCGGACACGACTTGCACACCCGCCGACCACCACCCGGGCACCACCCACCGCACGCCGGGCGCCCGTCCCCTTCACCCGGGGGCGGGCGCCCGGCGCTCGCCGTACCATGGGCCGCGTTCCGGCGGGCGAGAGGCACCGGTGGTCGGCTCGGCGAGGGAGAAGAGGGCGGTGCTACGGGGCTTCGGCGATCTGGAGGCCGAGATCATGGACCGGTTCTGGTCCTGGGGCCGACCCGCCACGGTGCGCGAGGTGGTGGACGACCTCCAGCGGGAGCGGGCGGTCGCGTACACCACCGTCACCACGGTCGCGGACATCCTGCACACCAAGGGCTGGCTGCGCCGCGACAAGGTCGGCCGCGCCTGGGTGTACGAACCGACCTGCACCCGCGAGGAGTACACCGCCCGGCTGATGCACCAGGCGCTGGAGACCACCCCCGACCGGGCGGGCGCACTGCTCCACTTCGTCAACCGGATCAGCGGGGACGAGGCCTCGGCCCTGCTCGCCGCCCTCGAACAGGTGAAGTCCCGGGGCCCTGAGTGACCCTCGCGGTGCTCTGCCTCCACCTGCTGGTGACCGGCGTGCTGCTGCCCCGCCGGCTGGCCGGCTCCGTCCGGCTCCAGGCCCGTCCGGCGACGGGCGCGGCGCTCTGGCTCGCCCTGATGGCCTCGTTCACGGTGGCCCTGCTGCTCACCGCGCACCACGCGGTGGAGCCCTTCGCCCACCGGCCGGCCGGGCTGCTCGGGCTGCTCGACCTGTTCGGCCTGTTCGGCCGCCCCTCGCACGGCGAACCGGCCGGGCCGGGCCTGCCGCACACCCACGACTGGTGGCTGCTCACCGTCGGCGGGGCCCTGTTCGCCGCCCTGGTGACGGCCGTCGGTCTGCGCACCGGACGGGACCGGCGACGGCATCGGACGGTACTGGACGTGGTCGGCGTACCGGACCGGCGCTGGGACGCGCTGGTGCTGGAGCACGGCCGACCGACCGTCTACTGCCTGCCCGGGCGCCGCTCCCGGGTGGTGCTGTCGCGCGGGGCGCTGCGGCTGCTGGACGAGCGGCAGCTCACGGCGGCCGTCGCCCACGAGCACGGGCACATCCGCGGCCGCCACCACCTGTTCCGGCTGCCGGCCGACACCTTCGCACTGCTGCTCGGGCCGCTGCCGCTGGCCCGGCTGGGGCGCTCCGAGGTGGCGCTGCTGCTGGAGATGGCGGCGGACGACGCGGCGCTGGAGCGGGCTTCGCGCGACGAACTGGCGTCCGCCCTCTGCGCGTTGGCGACCAGCGGTCCGGCTCCGGCCACCGGGGTCGACGGGGCCGGCGGGGCCGGGGCCGAGGCCGGCGGGGCTCTGGGGGTGGCGTCCACCGGGGTGCTCGCCCGGGTCCGGCGGCTGGCCCGGCCGGGGACCGGACGGCGCCGGCCGGTCTGGCGGTTCGGGGTGTCGGTGCTGCCGCTGCTCCCGTACCTGCTGGTCTGCGCGCCGCACCCCTGAGACACCCCTGAAACACCCCTGGGCACCCCCGCGGGCCCGTCGGCGTGGGGGTGCCGACGGGCCCCGGGTGGGGGCGGGGTGGGGGTCCGTGGGATTTGCCGGGACTTTGACCCGCGCGGGCGAACCCGCGGGTCGAAGTCGTGCGTCCGGGCCCGCACGTCCGGACCGGCACGTCCGGACCCGCGGGCCCGGACCGGCGGGGCGCCGCTACCGGTGCCGCAGGTACGCCCCGGCGGTCGCGCGCAGGCGGTCGTGCAGCCCGTCGTAGGCGCGGGCCCGGCCGAGCAGGTTCTTCGGCAGCTTGGCGACCATCGTGTAGTTGGTGTCGCAGACGTTCGCCGCCGGAGCCAGCCCGGCCTGACTGACCAGTTGGTAGGCGTCGAGCTGGTCGAGGCCGAGCAGTTCGCCGGTCCAGCCGACCAGGTCGTGCTGGCTGATCCGGAACGCGTCCTCCAGCGGGCGGGCCGAGCCGGTGCTGATCAGGAAGTCGTCGTTCTCCAGCCGGGGCCAGGCCGGGCCGCCGCCCTTGATCAGGTCGACGATCACGGTGGTGCGCATCGCTGCCTCCACCGCCGTGCCGCAGACCTCGCCCTCGCCCTGACGGGCGTGGCCGTCGCCGATGGCGAGCAGGCCGCCCTCGGCGTTGACCCGGAAGTAGGCGGTGGTGCCGGCCCGCATCTCGGGGGTGTCCAGGTTGCCGCCGTGCGCGCCCGGGGTGATGGAGGCCAGCACCTCGCCGGCCGCCGGGGCGACGCCGACCGTGCCGTGCATCGGGTCGAGCGGCAGTTCCACCGTGAAGTCGCCGGTGCGGGCCCGGAACCGGCAGATGCCCGACGTGACGTCCAGGTCGTAGACCCAGACCCGCTCCTCCAGGGCCGGGTGGAGCATCGCGGTGGAGTGGGTCGCGGTCAGCGCGCCGAAGTGCGGGAAGGTGCTGGAGATGCCGTACTCCCGGGCCGGGATGATCTCCACGAAGTGCACCGCGAGGACGTCCCCGGGCTCGGCGCCGGCCACCGCGATCGGGCCGGTGACCGGGTTGAGGTAGGGGAAGACGCACACCTGGCTGGGCAGGTCGCCGGTGCCGCGCACCTTGCCGCCGAAGCAGTCCTCGGTGGTCAGCTCGATGACGGTGCCGGGCCGGACGGTGACCAGCGGGTCGCGGCCGCCGAAGGTGTAGGCGTAGTCCTCCGGGGCCGGGTTCAGCCGGACGATCTCGGGCAGGCTCACTGCTTCTCCTCGGCGGTGTTCGGGGCGGCGGCGGTGGCGGTGGCGGCGGAACCGTCGGTGGTGGCGTCGTTCGTGGCACCGTCGGTGCGGGCGGCGGAACCGTCGGTGGTGGACTCGGCCTCGGCGACGGCCAGCCGGGGCTTGCGCCCGGTCGCCGTCAGCCCGGCGAGCACGATCCCGCCGACGAGCAGCCAGACGAAGCCGAGCCGCTGGGCCGCGATGTTGGCGTTGACGACCACGTACGCGAGGATCGCGAAGCCGAGCGCCGGGGCGATCAGGTGCCGCCAGTAGTCCTTGCTGCGCCTGCGGACGAGGTAGTGGACGACCACGGCGACGTGCAGGACCAGGAAGGTGGTCAGCGCCCCGAAGTTGACCAGGGTGCTGAGCAGGGTGATGCCGTCCTCGCGCGAGGCCATGCAGAGGCCGAGCACCAGCGAGATCCCGGCGGTCAGCAGGGTCGCGTTGACGGGCACCCGACGGGTGGGGTGGATCCGGGCCAGGAAGGCGGGCAGCTGGCGGTCGCGGGCCATCGCGTACAGCAGCCGGGAGGTGGCCGCCTGGGCGACCAGCGAGTTGGCGAAGCCCCAGGCCACGGCGGTGGAGGCGGCGGTCAGCGTGGCGAGCCAGCCGCCGGCGGCGGTGCGGGCCGCGTCGTAGAAGGCGGTGCCGTTCGGGTCGCCGTCCCGGATCAGCGCGTCGGGGTCGGCGACCAGCAGCGAGGCGACCCAGGTCTGCACGATGAACAGTGTGCCCGCGAGCAGCAGTGCGGCGACCATGGACCGGCCGATGGCCTTGGCGGAGTCGCGGTTCTCCTCCGAGAGGGTGGAGATGCCGTCGAAGCCCAGGAAGCTGAGCACCGCGATCGAGACCGCCCCGAAGGCCAGGCTCCACGAGAAGGTGTGCGGGTCGTACAGCGGGGTGAAGTCGAAGCCCCGGCCCTTGCCGTTGGCCAGGGCGATGACCCCGACCACCACGAACAGGGCCAGCACGACGAGTTCGCCGATCAGCATCGCCCTGTTGACCCGGTTGGTGGTCTCGATGCCGAGGTAGTTGACCACGGTGTTGAGCAGCACGAAGCCGATCAGCCAGAGCCAGACCGGGATGGACGGCACCAGCGAGTTCATGGCCACGCCGGCGATCAGGTAGAGCAGTCCGGGCACCAGCACGTAGTCGAGCAGGATCATCCAGCCGGACAGGAAGCCGACCGGGGCGGCGATGCCGCGGCCCGCGTAGGTGTAGACCGAGCCGGCCATCGGGAAGGCCCGGGACATCTGGGCGTACGACAGGGCGGTGAACATCATCGCCACCATGCCGAGGACGTAGGCCAGGGCGACCATGCCGCCGGAGCCCTGGAAGACGCCGCCGAAGATGCCGAACGGTGCGATCGGCACCATGAACACCAGCCCGTAGACGAGCAGGTCGGTGAAACCGAGCGAACGGCGCAGTTCCTGCTGGTAGCCGTAGCTCTCGATGCCCTGGGGCGCGGGTGTGTCGGCCATGGTGCTCTCTCTCCGTGACGACCCTGCGGGTGTGTGGGGAGACTGTAGAGGCAACTATTTCCAGATGGAAGGGTTTTGCCGCGGCATTCCACCCGACGGGAAGGAGGCACCCGCAGTCAGTGCGGCAGCACCGCGAAGCCGAGGCCCTCGGCCCGGGCGAGGTGGATCCGCGCCCGGCCCGCACCCTCGCGGTGCAGCAGACGGCCGGCCGCCGCCAGCAGACCGTCCGGGGCCAGCGCCCCGCGGGCCGCCAGGTCGGCGAGCAGGTGCAGACCCTCGTACAGGCCCACCGCGTAGGCGTCCAGGACCGGCGCCCACGGGCCGCACAGCGCCCGGTGCCGGTCGGCGAGGCTCTGCCGGCCCTCCTCCGCCAGCGTCGCGAAGGAGGGCATCGCGGCGTAGAGCGTCCCGGTGTCGTCGCCGCCGAGCGCGAGCAGGCCGTTCTCCTCCAGGGCGCCGGAGAGCCGCACGAGCGTGCGGTCGAGCCCGCTGCGCCGCAGCGCCCGGTTGAAGTGCACCAGGTCGCGCCCGATCAGGCTGAGCAGCAGGGCGTCCGCGCGGGCGGCGCGCAGCGCGTCCAGCAGCGGGTCGAGCATCTCCTCGACCGCCCCGAACGGGACCCGCCGCTCCAGCACCACCCGGGCACCGGCCCGCGCCGCGAGACCCTCGGCGGCCCGGTGGACGGCGCGCGGCCAGATGTAGTCGTTGCCGATCAGCGCCCAGCGGCGAATTCCATGACGAACCGTCACCTTACGCACTGCGAAACCGAGTTGACGGTACGGATCGATGCCGGTACAGAGCACGCCGGGCAGCCGGGAGCCGCCCTCGTGCGGCGGGGTGAAGACGTACGCGATGCGGCCCGCGGCGACGCTCTCCACCGCCCGGTGCACATCGCTGGTGTGGCACCCGGCGAGCGCGTCCAGCGCCCCGGCGTCCAGCAGCCGCCGCACCTCGCCGGCGACCCGGCCCGGCGCTCCGCCGCCGTCCACCAGCACCAGCTCCAGCGGGCGGTCCCGGACACCGCCGGCCGCGTTGACCTCGTGCGCGGCGAGCAGCGCCCCGTCCAGCGCGGACGGGCCGGTGAGACCGAGCGGGCCGGACTGCGGCACGACGAGGCCCACCCGAAGCGCCGCCCCCTCCCGTACCGAGTGCAGCGCGTCGAGCGGATCGATCAAGCTCACCTCGACGCTCACGGTGCGAGTATCGTCGTACCGCCGATATCGGGAAAGGCCGGAGAGGGAGCGTCCGATGACCGCAGCTGGTGCCGCGCCGGGGATCGACGCCCGTCCCGGTGATCCCGTCGGCCCCGCCGCGAACCGGCCCCCGGGTGAGTCCGCGGGCGCGTCCACGAGTGAGTCCGCGGGCGACCGGCCCGCCGCCCCCGAGCCGCTCCTGGTCGAGCTGGTGACGCTGGCCCACCGCCGGCTCTCCGGCGGCCTCGCCGCCGCCCTGGCCGAGGAGGACTGCACCGTCGACCAGTGGCGGCTGCTGCGCGCCCTCGCGGGCGGCCGGGGGCACGCGATGGGAGAGCTGGCCCAGGCCCTGCTGATCCCGCAGGCGAGCCTGAGCCGGCTGGTGGACTCGCTGTGCGACTCCGGCTGGGTCTACCGGCGCCAGGACGACCAGGACCGCCGCCGGATCACCGCCCACCTCTCCCGCCAGGGCCGCACCCGGCTGACCCGCCTCGACGCCCTCGCCGCCGCCCACGACGCCGCCGTCCACCGGGCCTGCGGCCTCACCGACCCGGCGGACCTGCTGCGGCGGCTCGCCGCACTCTGACCGGCCCGTCCCCCGGCCGGCGCCGCCACGACGACGGCCCGCCCCGTCCCGTCCCGACCGATGCCCGCGCAACGACGACGGCCCGCCCCCGCCGAAGCGGGAACGGGCCGGTGGTGGCGCGCGGTCAGGCCGGGCGGACGGCGCCCTTGTACGGCATCGCGGAGATCGGCAGGACCTCGATGTTCTTGCCCGTGCGCGGGGCGTGGATCATCTTGCCGTCGCCGATGTACAGGCCGACGTGGTGGATGTCGTCGTAGAAGAAGACCAGGTCGCCGGGCTGGAGGTTGGCCCGGTCGACGTGCGGGCCGTCGTTCCACTGGTCCTGGGAGATCCGGGAGAGCTTGACGCCCGCCGCGCGGTAGGCGGCGCCGGTGAGGCCGGAGCAGTCGAAGCTGTTGGGGCCGGTCATGCTCCAGCCGTAGGGCTTGCCGAGCTGGGCCTGGGCGAAGGCGATGATGGTCGCGGCCCGGCCGCTGGCCGCAGGCACCGGGGCGTTCATGTCCGGGCGGTCGGCGGAGCGGGAGGCGCGGTCCTTGGCGGCCGCGGTGGCGGCCTGCTGGGCCTCGGCCTTGGCCTTCTCGGCGTTCTGCTGGGCGTTGATCTTGGCGCGGTCCTCGGCGCTGAGCTTGTTCAGCATCGCCTGGGCCTGGGCCAGCTTGCCCTGGATGTCCTTCTTCTGCTCCGCCAGCTGCGTGCCCACCGAGTCGAGCGCGGCCAGGGTGGCGGTGGCCTCGGCGCGGTCCTGGTCGAGCTTGCGCTGCTCGTCCTGGGCCTGCTTGAGCAGGTTCGCCTGGGATTCGGAGACCTGGCTCTGCACCGCGGCGCGCTCCAGGTAGGCGGACGGGTCGGAGTCGAGCATCAACTGGACCGACGCGTCTATGCCGTTGCTGCGGTACTGGTCGGCGGCGACCGCGCCGAGCCGGGTCCGCAGCTCGTTCATCGCCTCCTGGCCGCGGGCGACCTTCTCCTGGATCAGGTTGGCCTCGCCCTGGAGCTTCTGCTGCTTCTCCTGGAAGCCGTTGAACTTCTCGATCGCCTGCTCGGCGTCCTCGTTGAGCTGGTCGACCTGTTCCTTGACGGAGGCGAGGCTCGGGGTCGGCTCGGCGTGGGCGGTGCCGGAGGCGAGGACCGCGCCGCCGGCCGCCATGGCCGTGGTGAGGACCGCCATGCGGGCCCGGCTCGGCGGGTTGGGCTTGCGACGCTTTCCCATGACGGTCGCCCTCCTTCGGGGGAATCTGGGGACGGTCCGGACGGGGCGGGGGACGGCTCGGCCGGGACCGGGGACAGCGAAGGCGGGCAGGGCGAGCAACGGGGGGGTGCTGCCCCGCCCACCTTCTTCGAAGTAACTTAATAGATGAGGGGCCGGGTTCCGCAATCCCCCTGATCATGACGATTTGACGGCATGACGGGACATCGATCGCGTTCCGTGCCATCGGCGTTGACCTCGGACGCCGCCGCTCGCCGACGACGGCCCGGGGCCACCCCGCCCGCCGCGGCCACCGGCCGCCGCCACCTCCCCCGCCCCTCCGGCCCCTGGTCGCTCCCCGGCCGTCCCCGGTTGCCACCCGTCACGACACCCCTCCCGCCCCTCCCACCCCTGGTGTCACCTGCGCCGACACCCCATGACACTCCCCGTCCCGGCGAGTGCCCGAAATCGGCCCGACCGAGGGAAAGGTCACACGGAATCCCCCTCCTGCGGCCCAGCGAACGGGCGCTAACCTGCGCACATGAAGGTCCCGCCCGAAGGGCTCCCCCTCGCAGCCGAGTTCCCGGCCGCGCACCGTGAGCAGTGGCAGCAGCTCGTCCAGGGCGTGCTGCGCAAGTCCGGTGCCGAGCCCGAGGACGGCCCCGCCGCCGAGCAGGCGCTCACCACCCGGCTCCAGGACGGGCTGAGCGCCCACCCGCTGTACACCGCCGAGGACACCGCCGCCGCCCCGGGCTACCCGGGCTTCCCGCCCTTCGTGCGCGGCAGCCGGCCGCAGGGCTCCGCCGTGGCCGGGTGGGACGTCCGCCAGCGGCACGCCGACCCGGACCGCCGGCGCACCAACGAGGCCGTGCTGGCCGACCTGGAGCACGGCGTGAGCTCGCTCTGGCTGGAACTCGGCGGCGCGGGCCTCCCGGTGGACGCCCTGCCCGAGGCACTGACCGGGGTGTACCTGGACCTGGCCGCCGTGGCGCTCGACGCCGGACCCGAATTCACCGACGCCGCCGAGCAGTTGTTCCGACTGTACGAAGAGCGCGAGGTCTCCCCCGGCGCCGCCGCCGGCAACCTCGGCGCCGACCCGCTCGGCCTCCAGGCCCGCACCGGCCAGAGCGCCCGCACCGGGACGCTGCTCACCGAGGCCACCGCGCTGGCCGCCCGCTGCGCCGCCGGGTACCCCGGCCTTCGCGCGCTCACCGTGGACGCCCTCCCGTACCACGAGGCCGGCGCCTCCCCCGCCCAGGAGCTGGGCTGCTCCCTGGCCACCGGCGTCGCCTACCTGCGCGCGCTGACCGCCGCCGGGCTCTCCGTCGACGACGCGCTCGGCCAGCTGGAATTCCGCTACGCCGCGGACGGCGACCAGTTCCTCGGCATCGCCAAGTTCCGCGCCGCACGCCGCCTCTGGGCCCGGGTCGCCGAGCTCTCGGGGGCCGGCGCGGCGGCCTCGGCACAGCGTCAGCACGCCGTCACCTCCCGGGTGATGATGACCGCCCGCGACCCGTGGGTGAACATGCTGCGCACCACCATCGCCTGCCTGGCCGCCGGGGTCGGCGGCGCCGACTCCGTCACCGTGCTGCCCTTCGACAGCGCGCTCGGCCTGCCGGACGCCTTCGCCCGCCGGATCGCCCGCAACACCCAGGCGATCCTGCTGGAGGAGTCCCACCTGGCCCGGGTGATCGACCCGGCCGGCGGCTCCTGGTACGTCGAGCAGCTGACCGAGGAGCTCGCGCGGGCCGCCTGGGCCTGGTTCCAGGAGATCGAGCGGGCCGGCGGCCTGCACGCCGCCCTGGAGGCCGGCCTCATCGGCGAGCGGATCGCCGCGACCTGGGCGGAGCGGTCCGTACGGCTCGCCAAGCGGCGCGAACCGATCACCGGCGTCAGCGAGTTCCCGCACCTGGACGAGCAGCCGCTGGTCCGCGAACCGGCCCCGGCCGCGCCCGGCGGCGGGCTGCCGCGGGTGCGCCGCGCCGAGGCCTACGAGGCGCTGCGGGACCGCTCGGACGCCCGGGTCGCCGTCGACGGCGCCCGCCCGGCCCTCTTCCTCGCCTCGATCGGCAACGCCTCCGCGCACACCGCGCGCACCACCTTCGCCGCCAACCTGTTCCAGGCGGGCGGCATCGCGACGGCCTCGGCCGAGTCCGTCGACCCGGCGGCCTTCGCCGAGGCGTTCCGGGCCTCCGGCGCCACCGTCGCCTGCCTCTGCTCCAGCGACGCGCTGTACGCCGAGCACGCCTCGCCCGTGGCCGAGGCGCTGAAGGCGGCCGGCGCCAGGCGGGTGCTGCTCGCCGGACGGCTCGGTGAACTCCCCTCCGGAGTGGACGAGTTCATCTTCGCGGGGGGCGACGCGATTGCCGTCCTGACCTCCCTCCTCGACCAGATCACCGGTGCGGACGGCACCGACGAGACAAAGGTGGCGGCCCGATGATCCCCGACTTCACCGGCATCGGGCTGGACGACGGCGCGGGCACCGCCGACGGCGCCGTCAGTGACGACCAGTGGCAGGCCGCCTGGCGGCAGTCCACCGGCAAGGACGTCGACGAGCTGCTCTGGGACACCCCCGAGGGCATCGGCGTCAAGCCGCTGTACACCGGCGCCGACCTGGCCGGCCTGGACTTCCTGGAGACCTACCCGGGCATCGCCCCGTACCTGCGCGGGCCCTACCCGACCATGTACGTCAACCAGCCCTGGACCGTACGCCAGTACGCGGGCTTCTCCACCGCCGAGGAGTCCAACGCCTTCTACCGCCGCAACCTCGCGGCCGGCCAGAAGGGCCTGTCGGTCGCCTTCGACCTGCCGACCCACCGCGGCTACGACAGCGACCACCCGCGCGTCACCGGCGACGTCGGCATGGCGGGCGTCGCCATCGACTCGATCTACGACATGCGCCAACTGTTCGACGGCATCCCTCTGGACAAGATGTCCGTGTCGATGACCATGAACGGCGCCGTGCTGCCGGTCCTCGCGCTGTACATCGTCGCGGCCGAGGAACAGGGCGTACCGCCGGAGAAGCTCGCGGGGACCATCCAGAACGACATCCTCAAGGAGTTCATGGTCCGCAACACCTACATCTACCCGCCGCAGCCGTCGATGCGGATCATCTCGGACATCTTCGCGTACACCTCGCAGAAGATGCCCCGGTACAACTCGATCTCCATCTCCGGCTACCACATCCAGGAGGCCGGTGCGACGGCCGACCTGGAGCTCGCCTACACCCTCGCCGACGGCGTGGAGTACCTGCGCGCGGGCCTGGAGGTGGGCCTGGACGTGGACGCCTTCGCGCCGCGGCTGTCGTTCTTCTGGGCGATCGGCATGAACTTCTTCATGGAGGTCGCCAAGCTGCGCGCGGCCCGGCTGCTGTGGGCCAAGCTGGTCAAGCAGTTCGACCCGAAGAACCCCAAGTCCCTTTCACTGCGCACCCATTCGCAGACCTCGGGCTGGTCGCTCACCGCCCAGGACGTGTTCAACAACGTCACCCGCACCTGCGTGGAGGCGATGGCGGCGACCCAGGGCCACACCCAGTCGCTGCACACCAACGCCCTGGACGAGGCACTCGCGCTGCCCACCGACTTCTCCGCCCGCATCGCCCGCAACACCCAGCTGCTGCTCCAGCAGGAGTCGGGCACCTGCCGGGTGATCGACCCGTGGGGCGGCTCCGCGTACGTCGAGAAGCTGACCCACGACCTCGCCGCGAGAGCCTGGGAGCACATCCAGGAGGTCGAGGCGGCCGGCGGCATGGCCAAGGCCATCGACGCGGGCATCCCCAAGCTGCGCGTCGAGGAGGCCGCCGCCCGCACCCAGGCGCGGATCGACTCCGGCCGCCAGCCGGTGATCGGCGTCAACAAGTACCGCGTGGAGAACGACGAGCAGATCGACGTGCTCAAGGTCGACAACTCCTCGGTGCGCGCCCGCCAGATCGAGAAGCTGCGCCGACTGCGCGAGGAACGCGACGAGACCGCGTGCCAGGACGCGCTGCGCGCGCTGACGGCGGCCGCCGAGGCCGGCCCGCAGCGCGGCGGCTCGCTGGACGGCAACCTGCTGCACCTGGCCGTCAACGCGGCCCGCGCCAAGGCCACCGTCGGCGAGATCTCGGACGCCCTGGAGAAGGTGTACGGCCGCCACTCCGGCCAGATCCGTACCATCTCGGGTGTGTACCGAGACGAAGCGGGCCCGTCGGCCTCCCTCCAGCGCACCCGGGACCTGGTCGAGCGGTTCGAGCAGGCCGAGGGCCGCCGACCGCGCATCCTGGTCGCCAAGATGGGCCAGGACGGCCACGACCGCGGCCAGAAGGTGATCGCCACCGCCTTCGCCGACCTCGGCTTCACGGTGGACGTCGGCCCGCTGTTCCAGACCCCGGCCGAGGTCGCCCGCCAGGCCGTCGAGGCGGACGTCCACATCGTCGGCGTGTCGTCGCTGGCCGCCGGGCACCTGACCCTGGTGCCCGCGCTGCGCGCCGAACTCGCCGCGGCGGGAAGGGAGGACATCACCATCGTGGTGGGCGGGGTCATCCCGCCGCAGGACTTCGACGCCCTGTACGAGGCCGGCGCGGCGGCGGTCTTTCCGCCGGGAACGGTCATCCCGGACGCGGCGTACGACCTGCTGAAGTCCCTGGCGGCCGATCTCGGCCACGAGCTGTGACCGCCTGATCCCATGCCTCCGCGGACGATCGACCTCGACAGCTACGTGACGGGTGTCCTGGACGGCTCGCGCGCCTGGATCGCGCGCGCCGTCACCCTCGTCGAGTCCTCCCGGCCCGACCACCGCGTGCTCGCGCAGCAGCTGCTCCAACGGCTGCTGCCGCACGCGGGCGGCGCCGTCCGGGTGGGCATCACCGGCGTGCCCGGTGTCGGCAAGTCGACCTTCATCGACTCCTTCGGCACCATGCTCACGGGCCAGGGCCACCGGGTCGCGGTCCTCGCCGTCGACCCGACGTCCAGCCGGACGGGCGGCTCCATCCTCGGCGACAAGACCCGGATGGAGCGCCTCGCCGTCGACCCCGCCGCGTTCGTCCGGCCGTCCCCCACCTCGGGGACGCTCGGCGGGGTCGCCAAGGCCACCCGGGAGTCCATGGTGGTGATGGAGGCGGCGGGCTACGACGTCGTCCTCATCGAAACGGTGGGCGTCGGACAGTCCGAGACGGCGGTGGCGGGGATGGTCGACACCTTCCTGCTGCTCAGCCTGGCCCGGACCGGCGACCAGCTCCAGGGCATCAAGAAGGGCGTGCTGGAGCTGGCGGACGTCATCGCCGTCAACAAGGCCGACGGCCCGCACGAGCAGGATGCTCGCGCTGCCGCTCGCGAACTCGCGGGCGCACTAAGGCTGTTGCAGCCCGCGGACGCGGCGTGGACCCCGCCCGTGCTGACCTGCAGCGGCCGCGACGGCGCGGGGCTGGACGTGCTGTGGGAGCGGCTGCAGCAGCACCGCAAGGTGCTGGACGCAACCGGCGCCCTGGCGGCGAAGCGGCGGGAGCAGCAGGTCGAGTGGACCTGGGCGATGGTGCACGACCAGTTGCATGCCCGCCTCCACGAGAACCCGGAAGTACGGTGCCTGACCCCCGAGTTGGAGGCTCAGGTCCGCGCCGGCACCCTCCCGGCCGGATCGGCCGCCCAGCAGATCCTGGACGCCTTCTTCGGCTGACCCAGCGCGTGGAGATCGAGCGCCGTGCCCCACCCCTGCGTGGGGCACGGCGCTTCGCGGGCCTCGGGGAGGCCCCGGACGATCTCGTGCATGGCATCGGCATTCTCGACCCCGGTCTCGGCCTCCGGCTTCGACCCGGATGCCTCGTCCACCCGAGCGCCCTTGTACGTCAGCACGGTGCGGGTGTCGTCCGGGCTGTGCACGGTACGGATCCGCAGCTCACGGTCGGCGGCCATCACGCACGGCCAGGACGTCCAGCTCGGCCGCCGATCCCGCCGCGCACCGGACGTCCGGGCTCGGCCAGGCGGCTCGGCCTGACTGTCAGGAGTACGCGCCCGTCAGCACTGCGCGAATGAACGACGCGAAGGAGGCCGCGCCTTCGTGCACTCCGTCGTGGCCCTCGGCGACCTCGTAGGTCTTCCCGCCCTTCTCCGCCGGGCCGATGAAGGAGTAGATGTACCCCTGATGGGCCATGAACACGACGCAGCCGTCGAGCGACTGCCCGGGAGCCGACTCCTCCAGGATCTCCCGGGCGTGATCCTTGATCCCCAGGATCTCCGGGAACGCGTACGTCTCCCCCCGCAGCGCGGAGAACCCGCCGCCGCCGGCGAGTGCCAGGAACTCCCGGTAGTCCTCGGGGAGGGCAACTCCCTGATCCTCCTCGATCAGCGAGATCTGCTCCGGGGTCAGGCCGACCGCCCCCTTCAGTGATCCGGGGAACGCACTCAGAATCCTTGCCGTCACACCCATGTACCCCGCACCTCAGAACGTCGTGGAACCGCCCCCGAACAGGACCCATGATCTCGCAGCGAAGGCCTGGTCAGCCCCGGCGGACGGCCTGGCGGGTGCGGCGGGCGAGGCGGTGGGCGCGCTGGACGGCGACGAAGGCGGGCATGGAGTCGGCCTGGGTGAGGCGGTACTTGAGGCGGAGTTGGGGGCTGAGGCCGGCCTGCGCCTCGGGACCGATGGCCCGAAGGAGGCGGGTGACGTGCTGCTGGTAGGCGGCGCGGTAGGCGCGGTCGCCGTCCGGGAGGGTCCAGAAGAACATCGGGATCTCCTCGACCAGGCAGTTGCGGTCGTAGGCGCGCAGGTGGTCGGCGAAGGCCGGCTCGGGGCGGGCGAGCAGCCATTCGCGGACGAGTTCCATCGAGCGGACGCGGTCGACCAGGCCGCGCGGGTCGGTCTTCTTCTGGGTGATGGAGAGGTCGCCGTCCTCGCGCACCCGCCAGTGGTAGATCGGGTCGGCGAGCACGTCGACGCTCTTGGCGAGGAAGTGGTGGGGCACGCTGACCGGGGCGTCCTCGTACAGGATGCCCTCGGGGTAGAGCAGGCCGGCGCCGTCGAAGAAGGTGCGCCGGTAGACCTTGTTCCAGGCGGTGCGGTCGGTGACGAGCGCTGGCAGTTCGCCGACGTGGGTGCGCAGCCGGGTCTCGCGGAACGGGCGGCGGTGGCCGTGCGAGGGGCTGAGGCCGGTGGTGCGCAGGCGCAGCGCGTTGCCGGCGGCGAAGTCGGAGCCGGTCTCGTCGAGGGTGCCGATCATCAGCTGGTAGGCGTGCGGCGGCAGGGTGTCGTCGCTGTCGACGAAGGCCAGGTACTCGGTGCCGGGGGCGAGGTGGCGCCAGCCGGTGTTGCGGGCGGCGCCGAGGCCCTGGTTCCGCTGCTGGACCAGTCGGAAGCGCGGGTCCCGTTCGGCGTACTCCTTGGCGATGGCGGGGCCGTCGTCGGTCGAGCCGTCATCGACCAGGACGCACTCGAAGTCCTCGAACGTCTGGGCCGCGATCGAGTCCAGGCACTCCCCGAGGTAGCGCTCGACGTTGTAGATCGGGACGACGAGGGAGAGACGCGGGGCCATCGGGCGCCCTTTCGCTCAGGAGCGGACGGGCCGGGAGGCCATCGACCGCCGGTCACCGACAGTGGCCCGAGCATACGGACCGTATGCGACCCGTGGGCGAACGCCGGATTGAATCGAGCGAGCGGATCGGTGCATCCATCGGTCCGTCGGCCGTGTCCGACGGCAACCCGCCCGCACGGGCGGCCCCTTGGGGCGCAAGGGGAAGACCCCGGACCGCCCGACCGGTCCGGGGCCTTCCTGCACTCGCTGCGGGTCAGGCGCTCTTGACGGCCGCGAAGCGGTCCGAGACGTCCTGCCAGTTGACGACGTCCCACAGGCGGGTGACGTAGTCCGGGCGGACGTTGCGGTACTGCAGGTAGTAGGCGTGCTCCCAGGCGTCGAAGGCGAGCAGCGGGGTGGTGTTCTGGCCGACGTTGCCGTGGTGGTCGTAGACCTGCTCGACGATCAGGCGCTGACCGAGCGGCTCCCAGGACAGGATGCCCCAGCCGGAGCCCTGCACGCCGGTGGTGGCGGTGGTGAGCTGCTTCTTGAAGGCCTCGAAGCTGCCGAAGTGCTCGGTGATGGCGTCGGCCAGCTCGCCCTCGGGGCGCTCGCCGCCCTCGGGCGAGAGGTTCTGCCAGAACAGCGAGTGCAGCACGTGCCCCGACAGGTGGAACGCGAAGGTCTTCTGCAGGCCGACCAGTCCGCCGAACTGCTCCTTGTCGCGGGCCTCGGCCAGCTGGTCGAGGGTGTCGTTGGCGCCCTTGACGTACGCGGCGTGGTGCTTGGAGTGGTGCAGCTCCAGGATCTCGGCCGACATCGCGCGCTCCAGCGCGGAGTAGTCGTACGGCAGGTCGGGAAGCGTGTAGGTGCCCATCAGGACACGGCCCCTTTCGGCAGGTTGAACGGTGGTGGTGGTGCGGTGGTGCTGCGGTGATCGTGCCGGGACAACACTATTGCGTATCAGTTGCAAGAACGAAGCATGGGCTCCTGCTTATTCCTCACACCCCGTCGGGCACAATGGCCGCGCTTCGGCGCGCCGGCCGGAGAGGGTGGGTGGCTGCGGCGGGGCGGCGACACCGGGCCCCCGGCGGGTGATGCGGGCCTGACGCCCGTGCGACCCCCGGCCCGCGCGCGACTCCCGGTCGGGCCCGGAGCCTCCACGGACCCGGCACCCGGGGCGGACCTGACAACGTTTCGGTCTCGCCGCCCGGCAATCCTTTCCCGGGGCTTCCCTCCGCGTTCTCCGTTGTGCCATTTTACATGTCACACAGCAAAATCCGTGTGCCCCACGCAGCACGGCACCCCCACTCTCAACGGCCCCGGAGGCCCCCACAGATGCGTCCCTCCTCGATAGCGAAGGACGCCGCGCGCAGACTGCCCGCGCTCGGCACCGCCCTTCTCCTCTCGCTCGGCCTGTTCGCGCCGGCCGCCCAGGCCGCCGGCACCCCCGGCTCCGCGCCGGCCGGGAGCCCGGCCGCCCCGGCCGCACCCGCCGCCTCGGCCGGGAAGGCCGCGCCGCGCACGATCCCCGTGCCCAAGTCCCCGGACACCCCCGAGGACGCCCGCCCGCTCGCCTCGGACCCGCGGGCCAAGGCCACCGCCCCGACGGCGGGCAGCTCCGTCGGCGCCGCCAAGTCGGCCCGTCAGTTCTCGGCCGCGGCCGCCTGCGACGTCTCCGCCTTCACCGGCAAGTCCGGTGCCGCGCTGGTCCAGCAGGTCAAGTCGTCCGGCCTGGACTGCGTCAACACGCTGTTCCAGGTGACCGGCAACGACGCCAAGGGCGCCTTCAACGAGGCCCAGATGGTCACCGTCGCCAACGCCCTGCGCGACACCGCCGCCACCTACCCCGGCGACAACTCCACCTCCGCCGGGCAGCTGGTGCTCTTCCTGCGGGCCGGCTACTACGTGCAGTGGTACAACAAGGACGTCGTGGGCCCGTACGGCGACGGCCTCAAGAGCGCCATCCGCGGCGCGCTGGACGCCTTCTACGCCGCCCCGCACAGCAAGGACGCCACCGACGCCAACGGCGCCACCCTCGCCGAGGCCGTCACCCTGATCGACAGCGCCCAGGAGAACGCCCGCTACACCGGCGTCGTCAAGCGGCTGCTGAACGACTACACCGGCAGCTGGCCCGCGGCGATGACCACCGCCGTCGCCAACACCGAGACCGTCATCGAGCGCGGCTTCGACCTGCCGGAGTTCGTCTCCGCCCTCCAGGCCGACCCGTCCTTCGCCACCACCGCGGCGTCCTTCGTCACCCGCAACAGCAACCTGATCAACGGCGGCGACCTGGTCACCAAGATCGGCATCCAGCTCGGCAACCTGGTGGCCAACGACGCGCTGCGCGCCCAGGGCCGGCCGATCCTCAAGGACCTGATCAACCGCTACCCGCTGGTCGGCAACACCGGTCCGCTCACCATGAACCTGCTCTGGTTCGCGGAGAAGAAGGACGTGGGCAACTGTTCCCTCTACGGCACCTGTGACGTCCCGGCCAAGCTGGTCCCGCTGGTCCTCACCGTCGACCACACCTGCAACGCCAACCTTCGCATCCGCGCCCAGGACATGACCGCGCAGCAGCTCGCCGACACCTGCGCCAGCCTGATCAACCAGGACGCGTTCTTCCACAAGATCGTCAAGGACCGCGGCCCGGTCGCCAACGACAACAACACCAGCCTTGAGGTCGTCGCCTTCGACGACTACTACAACTACAGCCTGTACGCCTGGGAGATGTACAAGATCGAGGTCGACAACGGCGGCATGTACGAGGAGGGCGACCCGGCCAAGGCCGGCAACCAGGCCCGCTTCATCGCCCACGAGGCCTCCTGGCTGCGCCCCCAGTTCCAGATCTGGAACCTCAACCACGAGTACACCCACTACCTCGACGGCCGCTACGACATGTACGGCGACTTCGAGGCCGGCATGACCACCCCGACCATCTGGTGGGTCGAGGGCCTCGCCGAGTACGTCTCCTACAGCTACCGCGGCGAGCACTACGACGCCGCGGTCGCCCAGGCCGCCAAGGGCACCTACACCCTGAGCTCCCTGTTCGACACCACCTACGACAACGCGGACTCCACCCGCGTCTACAACTGGGGCTACCTGGCCGTCCGCTACATGCTCCAGTCGCACCCGCAGGACGTCGACGCGCTGCTCGCCAAGTACCGCGCCGGCGACTGGAACGGCGCCCGCACCCTGCTGAAGACCACCATCGGCACCTCGTACGACGCCGACTTCGCCACCTGGCTCAAGCAGTGCGGCGCCGACAACTGCGGCTCGCTGCCCACCAACCAGGCTCCCCTGTGCACCGCCGCCGACACCCGGCAGTTCGACAAGAACTGCCGCCGCGACAACGTGGCCGCCACCACCGGGAACTACAGCTACAGCTTCCTGAACCTGCCGGCCGGCGTGAAGCAGCTGACCATCACCACCAGCGGGGGCACCGGCAACGCCGACCTCTACTACAACGCCGGCTCCTGGGCCACCACCGGCTCGTACACGGCCAAGTCCACCACCAGCGGCAACGGTGAGACCCTGACCATCACCAACCCGCCGGCCGGTTACGTCTTCTTCAGCCTCTACGCCCAGCAGGGCTTCGGCGGCGTGACCGTCACCACGACCTACAACTGACCGACCGCGTCACAGGCGCCGTACGCACCGTACGCGCGCACCGTACGCACGGAAGGGCCCCGCGGCTTCGCGGGGCCCTTCCGCGTTCCCGTCCCCCTCCCCCGCCGCGAATATCCACGGGTTATAACGATTCGACCATCGAATAGATCGTCAACACCCCGCAAGAGATCGCATATTCCTCTGTCGAGGGGGTGTCCGGGCGGCGAAGTTTCGGTTAGTGTCCATGAACAGATCAACCGGTTCGGCCCCCCGGCAACGGAATGCCGAATAGTTCTGACGGCTCGGGTACGGCATTCTCGCCGCACCCGCCAATCCCCGGAATGGAGAGTTAGTCATGAAGATGGTCAAGGCGCTCGTCAAGAAGTTCAAGAAGAACGACGACCTCGCGAACCACGCGTGGGTGCTGCACGTTATCTAACGTGGCCAGCCGCTGGCGGGGGCCCGGGTCGGCCGTGCCCCCGCCGGCGCCACGGCGCGTCCGGGATTCCCCCGCGCGCCGTACCGAACGCACTACCAGCCATTTCGCATTGGAGGCCGGATTCCCGTGGAAGAAATGGCGACGGCAACCGCGCGCAGCCATTCCATCGTGTTCGCCCCGAGGATTCAGGAGCTGCTGTCCAGGGACGAGAAGGTGTTCCGGATCGACCCGACGAAGGTCGGCGTCTCGGACTCCCGACTGATGGCCGAAATCGTCGCGGCCCGCCCCGTCCTTTCCAACGAGCGCTCGGTCTACAAACCCGCCGCCGGCTCCGAGATCCCCCACGACAGCGCGACGCGCACCATCCGCGCACTGGGGCAGGACGCCATGGCGGGCATCCGCAAGCCTCCACCGCCGGCGCGCGGCATGTCCGGCTCCTGGCCCTACGCCGGCACCTCCTACCTGCGCCGCTGGCTGTTCTCCGCCGACCCGCTGCCGGTCTCGCTGCTGTGGAAGCGCGGCGTCACCCGCTCCGACACCCTCTCCCGGCTCGTCGACCGCGCCGTGACCCGCTGGCCCGGCTCCGCCGACCAGGACGGCCGCACCGCACTCGCCGGGCTGATCCGCGACGCCGACGACCCGCTGGAGCGCAAGCAGGCCGTCGCGATGTACCGGCGGGCGACGGCCACCCTCTGCGACGGCGTGGCCGCGCTGACCGGCAACGCCCTGTGGCTGATGGGCCCGGAACGGGAACGGCCGGAGCACCGCGCCGACCTCACCAATGTCCTCTGGGAGACGCTGCGGCTGCTGCCGCCCGCGTGGATGCTGTACCGCAACGGCGGCGCGGCGTACACCGAACTCCACCCCGAGATCCGGCCCGAGGACGACGTCGCGCTCTTCCCGCTGCTGATGCACCGCCACCCGGACTACTGGTCCGACCCGCTGGATTTCCGCCCCGAGCGCTGGGACGGCGTCACGGACCCGGAGAAGACGCCCGGGTTCATGCCCTTCGGCTTCGACGGCGCCCGCTGCTGGGCCAAGCACCTGATCGTGCCGCTGGCCGAGCAGTTGTTGACCGCGGCCCTGGACAACCGGCTGGTCGTCCGCAGCCCGCAGCAGGACGCGCAGGTACCGCTGCGCTCCCTGCTCTCCGTACGGTTCGAAGCGCGGGTCGAAGCCTGACGCCCCGGGATCCCGGCATTCCGGCATTCCGGCATTCCGGCATTCCGGCGCCACCGAACACCCCTGACACCACGGGACACACCATGGAATCGCCCACACTGGCCGACTGGGTCGGCGACGTCGACGGCTTCACCGCCCGCCAGTGGCAGCGCGAGCCCGCGCTCTTCCCCCGGAAGGCCCCGGAGACCCCGGAGGCGCCCGCCGCGCCGTTCGACCTCGACGAACTGGACGCCGCCTTCGACGGCGGGCTACTGCGCACGCCCTACCTGGAGATGGTCCGCTCCGACAAGGTGACCATCCCGCCCGAGGCCTTCACCACCTCGCGCACCGTCAACGGCACGGCGCACCAAGGCTTCGCGGACCGCGCGAAGGTGCTCGCCCAGCTGCACCGCGGGGCGACACTGCTGCTGCGCTGCGTCGACCAGTGGCACCGCCCGACCGGCGAGCTGGTGGCGCGGCTGTCCGCGGAGCTCGACCGGCGGGTGGAGGCCTTCTTCTTCGTCACTCCGGCCGGCGGCCAGGGCCTCGCGGTGCACCGCGACGACGCCGACGTGTTCGTCCTCCAGGCCGCCGGGCGCAAGACCTGGTACGTCCACGACGCGCCGACGGCGGCGGACTGGCGGCTCGGCGAGCTCCCGGAGGACGAGCGCTCCCCGCTGCGCCTGCACGGCGTGCTCGAACCCGGCGGCGTGCTCTACATCCCGCGCGGCTTCGCGCACCGGGCGGTCGGCGCCGGGGGGCTGTCCGCCCACCTGTCGCTGACCGTCCGCGACCTCTCCGTCCAGGACCTGCGCACCGCCCTGGAAGGGCAGTTGGCCGAGGGCCTCGACCTGCCTGCCCGCCCACTCGGCGAGGCCGCGATCGCCGACGCCTGCGCCGCCCTGCTCGACCACGCCCGGGCGAGGCTCGACGCGCTCGGGCCGGCGGACCTCCTGCGCGCCGCCCGCGCCGCCCGGACCGGCACCCCCCAGGCGCCGGCGGCACCGGCGGCACCGGCCGAGACCGTGGAGACCCTCGCTGCGGCCGCCCGCACCTGGGAGTCCGGCACACCCGCCGACGGACGCACCGGACTCGCCTCCGTCGGCCGCACCTGGCGCCGGCTGCGCGGAGTCGCCGAGTAGCCCACGGCGGCTCCGGCCACCGCCCGGCGCACGGAATCCACCTCGACGATCCGACTGTCCGTCAGAAATGTTGTTGGGGCAGACTGCCCACCATGCGATCAGATGATCAGAGAGGCGCCCTGCCCAAGCCCGTCCTGCCGGACCTCGCCGCCGCCCGCACGATCGGCCCCGAGGCCGCCACGGAGGCACGCTGGGAGGGGCTCGTCCTGCGGTGGGAATGGCTCCAGCAGGACATCGGGCACGGCCCCGGAAGCTGCAACGACGGCCTGGTGCGCCTGCTGAAGGCCGCCCGAGCGGAGCCCCGGCTGCGCCGGCTCTTCCCCTGGACCAGCCACTACGACCTGCACTTCAGCCTGTCGACCTCGTTCCCGTGGGCAGCCGCGGGCGTGCCGTTCGCCGTGCCGCAGCACGGCGGCGGCTACCAGGTCCACGGCCCGGGCGGCTCCGAGGTGCTCGGCACGCCCGCCACCCCGGAGGAGGCCGTCGCGCTGCTGGTCGAACACCTCCCGCCGGACCTCGGACCGGTGTTCAACCACCCGGCGGACAGGCCGCGCTGAGGCCGCCGGGGTGGCAGCGCCCCGCACCGGGGGTCACGATGAAAGCCCGGCCACCTCCGGCCCCGGCCCGATCGGAGCGCGATGAGCGACCAGCACAACGTCGTCCTGCTGACCTTCCCCGAAGCCGCCGCCTGGCGCCCGGCCTTCGACGAGGCGCAGCACCTGCCGGGCCTGCGGATGGTGGCGGCGATGGAGCGCAGCGCCGACGGGCTGCTGGAGGTCGCGGACACCTTCACCCGGGGCGCGGGGGTGGCCACCGTCGGCTCGGGCGTGCTGGGCGGCCTGATCGGACTGCTCGGCGGGCCGGTCGGCGTGCTGCTGGGCTTCGCGGCCGGCGCGGCGCTCGGCAACGCGGCCGAGGAGCACCAGGCGAGCGAGGGCGGCGCCGGGCTGATCCTGCTCTCGCCCCGGGTGCCGGACGGCGGGGCGCTGCTCGCGCTGGAGGTCCGGGAGTCCTCGCCCGCACCGGCGGACGAGCTGGCCGACCGGCACGGGGCCTCGGTCGAGCGGATCGACGCGCGCGAGTTCGCCGAGCAGGTCCGGGCGGCCGAGCAGAAGGCCGACGGGCGGAAGGCGGACGGCGCGGGGACCTCCTGAGCGCCCCGGCCTCGCCGTCACTCCCTCGCCGTCACTCCGCCCGCCCTCACACCCCCGCCCTCACTCCGCCCGCAGCGCGTCCACCGTGCGCGCCCGCGCCGCCCGTACGGCCGGGAGCAGGGCGCCGAGCAGGGCGATCAGCACGCCGCCGAGGGCGAGCAGGACCAGCACCGGGGTGCCGAACACGTCCAGCGCGGAGGCCGGGAAGGTCAGCCCGGCGCTGCGGCCCATCGCGGGCACCGTCAGGCCGTGCAGCAGCAGGCCCGCCGGCAGTCCGACCGCGCCGCCGACGGCCCCGACCGGGACCACCGAGGCGAGGACGACGCCCACGGTCTGCGCCGGGGTCATGCCGAGCGCCTTGGTGACGCCCGTGTCCCGGGTGCGCTCGCGGATCTCCAGGACGACGGTGTTGAACACCCCGAGCCCGGCGACCACGAGCAGCAGGGCGGTCAGGGTGGCGGTGAGCGAGTTCAGTGCGGCGATCGAGCCGCTGGAGCCGTGCGGCCCGCCGGTGTCGGCGGTCATGTGCTCCGGGGCGAGCGCGGCGCCGAGTGCGGTGGCGTAGGCGGTCCGGTCGGTGCCGGGCTTCAGTTCGACGACCCAGAAGTCCGGTGCCGGGGCCGCTCCGGACGGGTAGCTCGCGGCGTCGGTGAACAGCTCGTTGGTCTGCACGTGCGGGTCGAAGACCTCGCCGACGATCCGGACGGTGACCGGCCGGCCGTGGCTCGTGAAGGTCACGCGGTCGCCGAGCCCGACGGAGGCCTCGGTCAGGAAGGTGGCCGGGGCGACGGCCTCGCCCGGGCCCCGGTACCAGCGCCCGGTGACCATCCGGTAGCCCGCCCAGGAGGAGTCGCCGTCGAAGGCGGTCACCGTGGTGCTGCCGGCCACCCCGGGGACGGTGACGTCCTCGGTGCCGCTGCCGAAGTACGCGGCGGTGCCGGGCCGGGCGTCCAGCGCCGCGGTGACGACGGCCCGGTCGGCCGGGACCGGCCTGCCCGCCGGAACCGCCCCGGGCGGGCCGTCCGGGCGCGTCGGGTGCACCACGAGGTCCCCGGCGTCCCGTGTCTTCGCCTGCTGCACCCAGCCCATCGTCCCGCCCATGCCCACCGCGAAGACGGCCGCCGCCGTGCCGAAGAGCACCGCCGCGAGCATCCCGGCCGCGCGGGCCGGGCGGGCGAAGGGCTGGGCGAGGCCGAGGGTCAGCGGGCGGGGCAGCGGCAGCCGGGCGGCCGACGCGGCGGCCAGGGTGGCGAACGCGTCCCGCCGGGTGCCGCCCGCCGTACGGCCGACGGCGAGCGCGTCCACCGTGCGCAGCCGTCCGGCGCGGGCGGCGGCGGCCCAGGCGACCAGGGCGACGGCGGCCAGGGTGCCGCCCGCCACGGCGGCGTCCACCCAGGGGGCGAGGCCCGAGGCGGTGGTGCCGTAGAGCGATCCGGTGGTGGCGAGCACCGGGACGGTCAGTGCGTTGCCCGCGACCACCCCGAGCAGGGTGCCGGCGCCGGCCGGGATCAGTGCCTGGGCGACGTACGCGCGCACCACCTGGGCGGGGGTGCAGCCGAGCGCCTTGAGCACGCCGATCCGCCGGGTGGCGGTGCCGACGGCGCCGGCCACCACATTGCCCGCGACCAGGACCGACATGGCCATCCCGAGCAGGCCGAAGGCGACCATGAAGGGCAGGAACAGGGCGGTGTTGCGGTCCGAGCCCTGCTTGGCGGTGAGCCAGGACTGCGCACCGGTGAGCGCCCCGGCGGGGGCGGCCGCGGCCACGGCGGCCCGGTCGGCGGCCATGGCGTCGGCGGTGCCGGTGTCCGTGAAGCGGTAGAGCATCTCGTAGCCGGGGGCGCTGCCGGGTGCGGTGAGGGCGGCGATGCCGTCCGGGGTCACCCAGGCGTCCGAGGTCCGGCTGACGGAACGGGCGAAGCCGACGACCCTGAGGGTGGGCGCGCCCGGCAGGCCGGGCAGCCGCAGGGTGCCGCCCGGTTGCCGGGGCTTGTCGCCGTACCCGGCCTCGATCACCACCTCGCCCGGCTGCTGCGGCCAACTCCCTTGGAGCAGAGTGACGTCGTCGACCCCGACGGTGGCCGCGGCGCGGCCGGTGACGGTCATCGGCGCCATCGTGATCCCGGGCGGCAGGTCCGTGCCGGAGCCGGGCTCGGGGTCGACGGTGACGGTGCGGTACGGCCCGGCGGCGGCCGTCACCCCGGGGGCGTGCGCGGTGGCGGCGAGCTGGTCGGCGCTCGCCCGGGCGCCGTCGAAGCGTGCGGTGAGGTGGGCGCCGTGCTGGCCGTCGAAGGCCTGCTCGAAGGGGGCCCGGGAGGCGACCAGCAGCGAGCCGCCGAGGACGGAGCAGGTGGTGGCCACCAGCGCGGCCAGTCCGACGGCGACGGACTGCGTCCGGCGCCTGCGCACACCCGCGCGCACGACCCTGCCGAGCGCGGTCATGACGCCACCGCCGAAGCCGAAGCCGAGTCCGCCTCGACCCGGCCGTCCCGCATCCGGACCGTCCGGGTGGCGCAGTCCTCGGCCAGGGCCAGGTCGTGGGTGACGAGCAGGACGGTCTGCCCGTCCTCGTGCAGGTCGCGGAACAGCTCCTTGACGTCCTCGCCGGCGGCCGAGTCCAGCGCGCCGGTCGGCTCGTCCGCCAGCAGCAGGGCCGGCCGGTTCATCAACGCCCTCGCCACCGCGACGCGTTGGCGCTCGCCGCCGGAGAGCCGGCCCGGGTGGGCGCGGGTGTGGCGGTCGATTCCGAGCGCCTCCAGCAGTTCGGCCGCCCGGCGCCGGGCCTCGGCGCGCGGGACGCCGGCCAGTTCGCCGGCCAGCACCACGTTGTCGGCCACGGTGAGGTCGTCCAGCAGGTTGAAGAACTGGAACACCATGCCGATCGTGCCGCGCCGGTAGCGGGCCGAGGCCGCCTCGCCCAGCCGGTCCACCCGTACCCCGGCCACGGTCACCGTCCCGGCGCTGGGCCGGTCCAGCCCGGCGACCAGGTTCAGCAGGGTGGACTTCCCGCTGCCGGACGGGCCGAGCACGGCCACCGACTCCCCCGCCCGCACGTTCAGCGTGACGTCGTCCAGGGCCGCCCGGGCGCCCTCGTAGTGGCGGCTCACGCCGCTCAGTTCGATCACCGGATCGCTGTTCATGTCCCCGCTCCTCGTCGCTTCCCGTCTGGTGCCGCGACGAAGGTACGGACGGGCGGCGCGGGTCCGCGTCCGCCGAGCGCCGCAGGTTCCGTACCGCGTCGGGTGGACGGCCGCCGGTGTCATCCCTCCGATGTAGTCGTGGGGAGTACCGGCCACCCCCCGGCCGCGGGGCTGTCCCGCGGGGCCCGAGGCCCCCACAATGTCCCGGTGATCAACCATCCGACGGTGCGCCGGCTGCGCGCGGCGGTCCGCCCGGCCGACGGCCCGGGCACCGCGCCGCCTCCCCGGCCGACCCGGCGCGGCCAGGCCTTCGACGTGGCCCTGGCCCTCTTCCTCGCCTTCACCGGCGGGCGCTACGCGACCATCGCGGGCGGCCCGCACGGGACGGCGCTGTCCTGGCTGCTGCTGGTGGTGCCGCTCGTCCCGCTGCCGCTGGTCCTGCGCCGCCGCTACCCGCTGGCGGTGCTGTGGACGGTGCTGCCGGCCGCGCTGCTGGTCCGGCACCAGTCGCAGGACATCGCGTACTCGGCGGGCGTGGCGGTGGTCGTCGCCGCGTACAGCGCCGCCGCGTACGGGCGCCGCCCCCGGGCCCTGCTGCTCGGCCTGCCGGCCGCCACCGCCGCCCTGGTGGTGCTCTTCTCCGCGGCCAAACTGCCGCACTTCCCCAACGGGGTGATCGCCGTCCTGCTTCTGGTGCCGGTGTTCGCGGTCGCGTACGAACTGCGGATGTGGCGCCGCCGGGTGGAGGAGGGGCGGGAGCGGCTCTCCGCCCTGGAGCGCGAGCAGCTGGCCGCGCTGCAGCGCGCGGTGGAGCTCGAACGGGCCAGGATCGCCCGGGAGTTGCACGATGTCGTCACCCACAACGTGAGCATGATGACGATCCAGGCCGGGGCGGCCCGCAAGATCCTGGACACCGCGCCGGAGAGGGCCCGCGAGGCGATGCTCGCGGTGGAGTCCGGCGGCCGCGCGGCGATGACCGAACTCCGGCACGTGATGGGCCTGTTGACCATCGACTCGGAGAGTGCCGACAACCCGGCCGCCGGGGCCGGCCTCAGCCCGCAGCCGGGCCTCGGCCGGCTGGAGACGCTGGTCCACGGCGTCCGGCAGGCCGGGCTGCCGGTCGAGCTGACCGTCCGCGGCGAGCGCCGCGCCGTCCCGCCCGGGGTCGAGCTGGCCGCCTACCGGGTCGTCCAGGAGGCGCTCACCAACACCGTCAAGCACGCGGGCGGCGCCCACGCCGCGGTGACCGTCGAGTACGCCCCCGACCGGCTGCTGGTGGAGGTCACCGACACCGGAGGCCGCCCCACCGGCGCCGCCGCCACCGGCAACGGACGCGGCCTGCTCGGCCTGCGCGAACGCCTCGCCGTCTACGGCGGCACCCTGCACACCGACCCCCGGCCGCGCGGCGGCTACCGCGTCAAGGCCCTGATTCCCCTGGAGAGTTCATGACCGAGCAGCCGCTGCGGGTGGTGGTCGCCGATGACCAGGCCCTGGTCCGCACCGGGTTCAGGCTGATCCTGGAGTCGGAGGGCATCGAGGTGGTGGCCGAGGCCGAGGACGGCGAGCAGGCCGTCGCCGCCGTCCGCCGCTGCCGGCCGGACGTGGTGCTGATGGACATCCGGATGCCCGGCCTGGACGGGCTGGAGGCCGCCCGCCGGATCCTGGCGGACGGCGCGAAGGAGCCGCCGCGGATCATCATGCTGACCACCTTCGACCTCGACCACTATGTCTACGCGGCGATGGCTGCCGGGGCCAGCGGCTTCCTGCTGAAGGACGTCACCCCGGAGCACCTGGCGGCCGCCGTCCGGCTGGTCCGCACCGGGGACGCGCTGCTCGCCCCGGCGATCACCCGCCGTCTGGTCGAGCGTTTCGCCCGCCCGGAGAGCCCGACCGGCCCCGTCGCCGCCCCGCACCGGGAGCTGGGCACGCTCACCCCGCGCGAGCTGGAGGTGACGGGGCTGCTCGCCCGCGGCCTCAGCAACGCCGAGCTCGCCGCCCGGCTGGGGCTGTCCGAGGCGACGGTGAAGACGCACGTGGCCCGGATCCTCGGCAAGCTGGGCCTGCGGGACCGGGCCCAGGTGGTGGTCGCGGCGTACGAGACCGGGCTGGTCAGCGTGGGGTCCGTCGCCGATCCGGCCGGGGGCCGGTGACGCGCGACGGGAGCCCGGGGCCTTGCCGCCCCGGGCTCCCGTCGTCAGGCGCCGCGGATCAGCGGAGGTCGAAGCGGTCCGCGTTCATGACCTTGACCCAGGCCGCGACGAAGTCCTCGACGAACTTCTCCTTGGCGTCGTCGGCCGCGTACACCTCGGCGACGGCCCGCAGTTCGGCGTTCGAGCCGAAGACCAGGTCGGCGCGGGTGCCGGTCCAGCGCACCCGGCCCGAACCGTCCCGGCCCTCGAAGGTGTGGGCGTCCTCCGAGGTGGCCTTCCAAGCGGTGTCCAGGTCCAGCAGGTTGACGAAGTAGTCGTTCGTCAGCACGCCGGGGGTCCCGGTGAGCACACCGTGCGTGGACCCGCCGTGGTTGGCGCCCAGCACGCGCAGGCCACCGACCAGGACGGTCAGCTCGGGCGCGCTGACGCCCAGCAGGTTGGCCTTGTCGAGCAGCAGGTACTCGGCCGGCAGCCGGTTGCCCTTGCCGACCCAGTTGCGGAAGCCGTCCGCCTTGGGCTCCATCGCGGCGAAGGACTCGGTGTCGGTCAGCTCCTGCGGTGCGTCCACCCGGCCGGGCGCGAACGGCACCTCGACGGCCAGCCCGGCCGCCCTGGCGGCCTGCTCGATGCCGACGCCGCCGGCCAGCACCACCAGGTCCGCGAGCGAGACCCGCTTGTCGCCGGCCTGCGCGTCGAACTCCTGCTGCACGCCTTCCAGGGCGCGCAGCACCGTGGCCAGCCGGTCGGGCTCGTTGACCTCCCAGCCGATCTGCGGCTGGAGCCGGATGCGGCCGCCGTTGGCGCCGCCGCGCTTGTCGCTGGAGCGGAAGGAGGAGGCCGCCGCCCAGGCGGTGGAGACCAGTTCGGACACCGACAGGCCGGTGGCGTTGATCCGCCGCTTGAGGTCGGCGACGTCGGCCGCGCCGATCGGCCGGTACGTGACCCCCGGCAGCGGGTCCTGCCAGAGCAGGTGCTCGCTCGGGACCTCGGGGCCGAGGTAGCGGACCACCGGGCCCATGTCGCGGTGGGTCAGCTTGTACCAGGCGCGGGCGAAGGCGTCGGCGAACTCCTCCGGGTTCTCCAGGAAGCGCCGGGAGATCGGCTCGTAGACCGGGTCGAAGCGCAGCGACAGGTCCGTGGTGAGCATGATCGGCACGTGCCGCTTGGCCGGGTCGTGGGCGTCCGGGACGGTGCCCTCGCCGCCGCCGTCCTTGGGCTTCCACTGGTGCGCGCCGGCCGGGCTCTTGGTGAGCTCCCACTCGTAGCCGAACAGCGTCTCGAAGAAGCTGTTGTCCCAGGTGATCGGGGTGGGCGTCCAGGTGCCCTCCAGACCGCTGGTGATCGCGTCGCTACCGACGCCGGTGCCGAAGGTGCTCTTCCAGCCGAGGCCCTGCTGCTCGATCGGGGCGTCCTCGGGAGCCGGGCCGACGCTGTCGGCCGGGCCGGCGCCGTGGGTCTTGCCGAAGGTGTGGCCGCCGGCGATCAGCGCGACGGTCTCCTCGTCGTCCATCGCCATCCGGTAGAAGGTCTCGCGGATGTCGCGGGCGGCGGCGATCGGGTCCGGGTTGCCGTTGGGGCCCTCGGGGTTGACGTAGATCAGGCCCATCTGGACGGCGGCCAGCGGGTTCTCCAGCTCGCGGTCGCCGGTGTAGCGCTCGTCGCCGAGCCAGGTGGTCTCCGGGCCCCAGTAGACGTCCTCGTCCGGCTCCCACTCGTCGACCCGGCCGCCGCCGAAGCCGAAGGTGGCGAAGCCCATGCCCTCCAGGGCCACGTTGCCGGACAGGATGATCAGGTCGGCCCAGGACAGGGCGCGCCCGTACTTCTTCTTCACCGGCCACAGCAGGCGGCGGGCCTTGTCGAGGCTGGCGTTGTCGGGCCAGCTGTTCAGCGGGGCGAAGCGCTGCTGGCCGCCGCCGGCGCCGCCGCGGCCGTCGCTGATCCGGTAGGTGCCGGCGCTGTGCCAGGCCATCCGGATGATGAAGGGGCCGTAGTAGCCGAAGTCGGCCGGCCACCAGTCCTTCGAGGTGGTGAGGGCCTCCTGGATGTCCCGCTTGACGGCCGGGAGGTCGAGGGTCTTGAAGGCCTCGGCGTAGTCGAATCCGCCACCGAGCGGATTGGCCACCGCCGGGTTCTTCGCGAGGATCTTCAGGTTGAGCCGTTCCGGCCACCACTGGCGGTTCCCACCGCCCTGGGTGGGGTGCGGCGCCCGCCCGTGGTTCACCGGGCAGCCCTCCGCGTTCGCCTCTACGCCGGTTGCATCGTGGTTGTCAGACATGGGAATCCTTCCCTCACAAGGCGGATCACGGTGTCTTCATCTGCTACCTACGGCACCTACTGCTGCTGTCTGGTCCTGGCGCGCCGCGTGTTGCCACTGCTGTCACTGCCCGCCGTTGCGCACGGCAGTGACGGGAGTCACGTGCTGCTGCCACCCAGGCTAGCGCCGGAGCCGATCCTACGATGGACGGAATCCAAGTCAAGAAAGACACCAAAGCCATATCCGATCGGGAACCGGAAGGCACCGGAAGTGAATTGGTAAACTCCGGTCCTCCCCTTGACCTGAATAGGTGAACCGATATGAGTGACCTGCTGGAGCGGCTGCGCGGGCGCGGCTGGCGCCTCACCTCCCAGCGGCGTGTCGTGGCCGAGGTCCTGGACGGCGAGCACGTGCACCTGACCGCCGACGAGGTGCACGCCCGGGCGGCGGAGCGCCTCCCGGAGATCTCCCGGGCGACGGTCTACAACACGCTCGGTGAACTGGTCACCCTGGGCGAGGTCGTCGAGGTGGCCACCGACGGGCGCGCCAAGCGCTACGACCCGAACGCCCACCACCCGCACCAGCACCTGATCTGCAACGGCTGCGGCGCCATCCGCGACGTCCATCCGCGGGGCAATCCGCTCTCCGACCTTCCGGCCGAGCAGCGCTTCGGGTTCGCCGTGGTGCAGGCGGAGGTCACCTATCGGGGGCTCTGCCCGGACTGCGCGGGCTGACCGCCCCGGCGGCCGGCCGGACGCGGGACGGTGCCCGGCGGCGCGGCCCCGAGCGCCGGGCACCGGGGGTGGAACGCGGCGGCTGCACCGGTCGACGACCGGGATCCCGTAGGGTCGGCCAATGGCGAAGTACTTCGACGTGCATCCAGAGTCCCCCCAGCCGCGCACCATCGGCACCGTGGCCGCCGGTCTCCGGTCCGGGAACCTCATCGCGTACCCGACCGACTCCTGTTTCGCCCTGGGCTGTCGCCTGGAGAACCGCGACGGCCTCGAACGGATCCGGTCGATCCGGCGTCTCGACGACCGCCACCACTTCACGCTGATGTGCATGGACTTCGCCCAGCTGGGCCAGTTCGTCCACATCGACAACGACGTCTTCCGCGCCGTCAAGGCCTCGACGCCGGGCAGCTACACCTTCATCCTCCCCGCCACCAAGGAGGTGCCGCGCCGCCTGATGCACCCGAAGAAGAAGACGGTCGGGGTGCGGATCCCCGATCACGCCGTCACCCGGGCCCTGCTCGCCGAACTCGGTGAGCCGCTGGTCTCCAGCACCCTGCTCCTCCCCGGCGAGGACGAGCCGATGACCCAGGGGTGGGAGATCAAGGAGCGGCTCGACCACGTGCTGGACGCCGTGCTGGATTCGGGCGACTGCGGCACGGTGCCGACGACGGTCGTCGACTTCTCCAGCGGCGAGGCGGAGATCGTCCGGCGCGGGGCCGGCGACCCGGCGCGCTTCGAGTGACGGGCCGGGGGTCGCGGCGGCCATGACGCCGGGGACCCCTCGGGCACGGCTCGGGGCCGGGCCCGAGGGGTCCCCGGGAGGGAACGCCTCGGTGGAAACCGGTGTGCTCAGCGGGTGCCGATGCGGTCCGGGGCGGGGCGCGGGGCGGCCACCGGGGCCGCGGCGGAGTCCGGTGCCGTCGTGGTCGGGGCGGGGCGCAGGGGCCACCAGAGGGCGCGGCCGAGGAGAGCGGCCAGGGCCGGGACCACGCCGAGCGAGAGGACCAGGGCGGAGAGCAGGATGCCGAGGGTCAGCGAGAAGGCGATCTGCTCGCTGCCCGGGGTGGTCGCCAGGGTGGCGAAGGAACCCGCCAGGACGGCACCGGCCGTGGCGACGGCGGGGGCGGTGTGCCGGACGGCGCGGGCCACGGCGGCCCGGGACGAACCCGGTCGCCGCATCTCCTCGCGGATGCGATCGGTGATGAGGATGTTGTAGTCGGTGCCCAGGGCGACGACGAACAGGAACAGCACCAGCGGGAGCGTGAAGGCGACGCCGGGCTCACCCAGGCCGTGCTGGAACAGCAGCGCGGCGGCGCCGAGGGTGGCGGCGAACCCGAGGCCGACGGCCAGCATCAGCACCACCGGGGCCAGCAGGCTGCGCAGGAGCAGCAGCAGGATCAGGGCGATCAGGGCGGCCGCGACCGGGAAGACCACGGTCAGGTCGTGGTCGACGGCGGTGGAGACGTCCGCGAAGATCGCCGCCGTGCCGCCCACGTGGCCCGCGGCCCCGGGCGGGGTGTGCGCGGCCACCGCGGCCCGGACCGGTCCGGAGGCCAGGTCACGGGCCCGCTGGCTCTGCGGGTCGGCGTTCAGGTAGACGTCGATCCGGGCGGCGCGGTGGTCCTCGCTGAGGACGGTCCGGCCCACCTGGCCGACCCCCTCGACGCCGGTCAGGGCGCGGGAGAGAGCGTCGAACCGGCCGGCGTCGAGGGCGCCGCCGTCCTTGGCGACGAGGTAGACGCTCGTCGGGTCGGACACCCCGGCCGGCAGGGCGCGGGAGATCTCCGCGGCAGTGGCCGAGGCCGCCGTCGTGGAGCCGTCCGCCAGGCTGTAGTTCATCCGGAGCCCGACCGTGCCGGCGGCCAGCACGCCGAGCAGCGCGACGGAGGCCATCAGCAGCGCCAGCGGCCGGCGGGCCACGAGGTCGCCGAAGCGGGCGGCGACGCCCTCCCGCGGAACCTGCCGCAGGGTGCGCGACGGCCAGAACATCCCGCGCCCGCAGGCAGCGAGCAGCGCCGGCATCAGGGTGAGGCTGCCCAGCAGCATGACCAGCACCGCGACGGCGATGGCCGGGCCGAGCGAACGGAACTGGCCGAAGCTCGCCACGCCCAGGGTGGCGAAGGCGGCGACGATGGTCAGCGCGGCGGAGGTGATCGCGGTGCCCACCCGGCCCGCCACCTCGGCGGCGGCCTCGCGGACGGGCTGGTCGGGTCGCGCCCGCAGGTGCTCGCGGAACCGGAAGAGCAGGAACAGCAGGTAGTCGACGCCGATGCCGAGCAGGACCACGGAGATCAGGCCCGGGGTGGAGGCGTCCAGCTTCAGGCCGCTGAGCGCCGCCGCGCCGGCCACCGCTCCGCCGGCCGCACCGCCGATCACGGCGACCGCGAGCAGCGGCAGCACGGCCGCGAGCACGCTGCGGAACACCAGCACATTGAGCAGCACGATCAGAGCCATGATGAGGGCGCTGCCGACGATCGAGGCGGTGCGGTTGGCGTCGGCGCTGTCGGAGCCCTGGGCCAGGCCGCCGGTGAACCCGGTGCGCATCCCGATCTCGGCGAACCGCGCGCGGGCGTCGTCCCGGAAGGTCTTGTAGACGTTCTGCACCCCCTCCTCGGCCGCGTTGCCGGTCAGCTCGACCGAGAGCAGTTCGAAGGTCCGGTCGGGCGCCACCATGGCGGGCGCGACCCGGGGCGTCTGGGAGTGGTCGGGCACCAGGAACGCCGGCTCGTCCGGCTTCCTCGGCATGACGACCCGGCGCTTGGCCAGCTTCGCCGCCTCGGCCTCGACCTGCTGCTGCTCGGCGGCGCTGAGCGCCTTGCCGTCGGTCCGGGCGACCAGCACCGTGACCGTGGTGGCGTCCGGCTTCACGCCGAAGTTCTCCTCGGCGATGCGCAGCGCGGCCGCCGAGTCGTAGCTGCGCGGCAGGAAGTCGCCGGTCTGGGCCCCGGTCACCCGGGACATCAGCATCGGTGCCAGGACGCTCAGCCCCAGTCCCAGCACCGCCCAGACGGCGATGACCTTCCACGCGTGTCTGGTGGAGAATCCGGTCAGTGCGCGGATCACGATTCCTCCGGCTGATGGACGCGAACGTCGGTGTCGGTGCCGGGGGCTCCCGGCCTGCCTCAAGACCATCAGGGCGAGGGGGTGCCGGGCGTCCGGGCAGCGGACGATCCGTGCCGGGGCCCGCGGTCCTCCACCTGGGACGGAACCAGGACCGTGGTCCTGGTCCGCCCTCCCGGCGTCGGCCGAGGGGACCACGTCCGGGCCGACGGGGCGATGCCAGAATGGCTCCGTCAGTGATCAGCCGGGAGGACCAGATGGACGGGCGTCAGCACGCCGAGGCGGCCGCGGGTACGGACGGCCCGCCGAGGGGGCGGACGGGGAACGACCCCGGCGGACGGCCGGGACGGTGGCCGGACGGGCTGCCGTGGACCCAGGCCGACGCCCTGGTGGCAGTCTGCGCCGGCACGCTCGACCTGCTCAGGTGCCTGCTCCTCGGCCAGGTGGCCGGTGGCCGGGGCATCACCGTGCCGGTCTTCGCCCTGGTCGTCCTGTCGTGCCTGCCGCTGCTCGCCCGGCGCAGCCGCCCGTTGCCGGCGCTCGCGGCCGTCCTGCTCCTCCAGACGGCCGTCGACCTCTTCTCCGCCCCGCTCGACACCCACTTCGGCGCCGTGCTGACCGTGGCCCTCTTCGCCGTCGGCCGCACCTGTACCCTCCCGGTGACCGCGGCCGCCATCGCGGCGACGTCGCTGGTGACCCCGCTCGGCCAGGGCCACTTCCAGCACCTGACCTGGGAGGGGGTCACCGCCGCGCCGGTGTCCGCCGCCCTGGTGGGCGGCACCGGTCTGGCGGTCTCCCGCTGGCAGCGGGAGGTGGCCGCCAACCGCCAGCTGCTGGCCGACCGGGCGGTCGCCGAGGAGCGCCGCCGCATCGCGAGGGAACTGCACGACATCGTGGCCCACCACATCACCACCATGCAGCTGATGTCCGGCGGCGCCCGCGCCAACCTCGGCAGGCCGGACGTGGTCCGGGACGCCCTGGTCACCCTGGAGTCCTCGGGACGGCTGGCCCTGAGCGAGATGCGCCAGCTGCTGAACGTCCTGCGGGCCGGCGACGAGCCGGACGCCGCCCCGCCGCTGCCCCAGCCCTCGGCGGAGGAGGTCGACCGGCTGGTGGACGAGTCCTGCCTGGCCGGGCTGCCGACCGAGTTCACCGTCGACGGGCCCCGGCGCCCGCTGCCGCCCACCGTCGGCCTGACCGTGTTCCGGATCGTCCAGGAGGGCCTCACCAACGCCCGCAAGTACGCCGGCCCCGCCCGGGCCTCCGTCCGCCTGGCGTATCACCCGGACCGGATCACCGTCGAGGTGCGGGACGACGGCGGCGGCGCACCCCCGCCGGAGTGGGCCCCGAGGGCGGGCCGGGCGGGGTACGGCCTGATCGGCATGCGCGAGCGCGTCGCCCTGCACGGCGGCACCCTGGAGACCGGCCCGCAGCCGGGCGGCGGCTTCGCCGTGGTGGCCGAGCTGCCGCTGACCGCCGCCGAATCGTCCGAGGCCGCCGTCCAGCAGAGCGGGGCGAGCCGGTGAGCGGGCCGACCGACCGTACCGACGGCACCGGGCCCGCCCCGGCGATCAAGGTGCTCATCGTCGACGACCAGCCGCTGGTCCGCCGCGGCCTGTCCCTGATCCTGTTCCCCGACCCGTCCTTCGAGGTGGTCGGCGAGGCCGAGGACGGGGAGCGGGCCGTCGCCGCCGCCCTCCGGCTGCGCCCCGACGTCGTGGTGATGGACATCCGGATGCCCGTCCTGGACGGCGTCGGCGCGACCGAGGAGCTGACCCGCGTCCTGCCCGGCTGCCGGGTGCTCGCCCTCAGCACCTTCGACATGGACGAGTACGTGGTGGCCGCGCTGCGCGCCGGTGCCCACGGGTTCCTGCCCAAGGACGTCTCCCCGGAGGAGCTCGGCACGGCGATCCGGACCGTGCACGCCGGGGAGGCGGTGGTCGCTCCGCGCCTGCTCACGCGGCTGATCTCCGCCTACGTCCGGGCACCGGTCACCGCCGCCCCGCCGCCGGCCGCGGCCGGCACGGGCGACCTCACACCCCGGGAGGTCGAGGTGTGGCGGCTGATCGCCACCGGTCTCGACAACTCCGCGATCTCGCTGGCCCTGGACATCAGCGTGTCGACGGTGAAGAACTACATCACCAGCATCTTCGGCAAGCTCGACGTCCGGGACCGCGCCCAGGCCGTCATCGCGGCCTACGAGTCCGGCCTGGTCACCGCCCGCACGGGGAACGGCGACCAGGCCGAAGGGCGCGCCTAGCCGAACGGCCGCGCGGGCCGCGCCCGGCGGCCCGGAGGGCTCGCCGGGCCGCCGCCTCCGGGAACCATCGACCGTCGCGGCCGACGAGGCATGCCCCGTCTAAGTCCACTGGACAGGGAGCGACTTGAGGCCGTTCTGGAAGTTGGAGACCAGGTGCCGCGGCGGCCGGCCCGGCACCAGCGCGAGCCCGGGGAGGCGCTCGATCAGCCGGCGCAGCATCGATCGCAGCTGGAGCCGGGCGAGTTGGGCACCGAGGCAGAAGTGCGGGCCGTGGCCGAAGCTCACGTGGTCGTTCGGGCTGCGGGTGATGTCGAAGCGGTCCGGCTCGGGGAACACCGCCGCGTCCCGGTTGGCGGAGGCGTGGTAGACCACCACCTTGTCGCCCCGCCGGATCGTCCGGCCGCCCAGCTCCACGTCCCGCGTCGCCGTGCGGCGGAAGTCCGTCACCGGTGGCCAGTGGCGCAGCATCTCCTCGACCGCGGAGGGCACCAGGTCCGGGTTCGCGCACAGCAGTTGGTACTGCTCGGGGTGGCCGAGCAGGGTGTACAGGCCGCCGGGCAGGCCGTTGCGGACGGTCTCGTTCCCGGCGACGGCGAAGAGGAAGAACATGGTCTCGAACTCCTCGGCCGTCAGCCCCGCTTCGAGCGTCCGGGAGAGCAGGCCGCCGGCCGGGGCGGGCCGCCGGGCCAGGCCGTGGGCGTAGGCGAACATGTCCGCCAGCGCGGCGCGGGAGCGGGGGTTGACCGGGCGGCCGTCCGGGGCGGTCCGGGTGGTGGGGCGGTGGGCGAGCGCGGCACGGCCGAGCTCGGTGAGTGCGGCCGGCTCCACTGTGCTGGAGTGGGCGTAGTCGGCGTCCTGGTAGCCGATCACGCGGTTCGCCCAGTCCAGCAGCAACAACCGGTCCTGCTCCGGCACGCCCATCACCCGGGCCAGTGTCCACACCGGCAGGTCGGCGGCGAGCCGGACGAAGTCCGCGCGACCGGCCGGCCGCACCTCCTCGATCAGCTCCCGCACCCGGCCGTCGACCGCCTCGGCCAGTTCCGCGAGGGCGCGCGGGGTGAACGCCGCGGCGACGATCCGGCGCAGCCGGGAGTGGCCGGGCGGGTCCTGGTTGAGCATCATCGCCCGGGCGAACTCCAGGTCCGCCGGGGTGTCGGGGTCGCGGATCTGGGTGGCGCCCAGGTGCGAGGAGAACAGCTCGGGGCTGCGCAGCACGTGCTTCACATCCGCGTGCCGCAGCACCGCCCAGTACCCGGGGCCTCCGGGCCACCCACCGATCGGAGGCTCCTCGACCCAACAGACGGGAACGGACTCGCGGAGTTTCCGCAAGAGTTCGTGAGGAACGCCGTGGGCGTAGGTGTCCGGGAGGAAGATCTGGTTGACGTACGCCTGATCGAGGGTCACATGGACGGACGGTACGCCAGGGTCATCACGACGTCATGGACGGTGAAAAGGCGTTCGAGTTCAAGGGGATGATCGGTCCGGACGATCGCCGCCTCGACGACGGCGGCGAGCGCTGGACCACGCCGCCGACCGGCGGGGCCACGACGGGCCACGCGCCGGCCGACCGGTTCCGGCCCGCCACCGAGGACGGGGCCGGACAGTCGCTCGACGGCGGCCGGAGCCGCGAGGCGCGCACGTTCTGCCAGGCACGGTTCGATGTCGGCGCCGAGCGCGTCGGGGAGGCCGGTGACGCGCCTGTGACGAGGGCGTGGAGGGCCGGGTCTCCCATAATGGAGGCCACGACACGCCGGGCGGTGGGGGCGAGCAGGTGCAGGGCTGGCAGGTCAGGAACGGCATCGAGAACAGCACGGTCAACGGCAGCGCCTTCCAGGCGCGCGAGCTGACCGTCCACCAGTACGCCGCGCCGGCCGCCGAGGTGCGGTGGCCGGTGGTGATCGGGCGGATCCCGCCCAGGGCGACGGCCTTCCAGCCCCGGGCGGAGCTGCGGCGGGCCATCGACGAGGCCCGCGGGGAGTACGGGACGGTCGTGCTGAGCCAGGTGCTGGCGGGCGGTGGCGGCGTCGGCAAGTCGCAGCTCGCGGCGCACTACGCGCGCGCGGCCGTCGAGACGGGCACCGACCTGGTGCTTTGGGCCGACGCGGCCGAGCCCTCCGCGGTGACCGACCTGTACGCCCGGGCCGCCGCGGAGCTCCGGGTGCCCGGGGCGAGCGGCGAGGCGGCCGAGCAGGACGCGGAGCGCTTCCTCGCCTGGCTGGCCGCCACCGAGCGGGGCTGGCTGGTCGTCCTCGACAACATCACCGAGCACACGCCCGAGGAGCTCTGGCCCGTCACCAGCCGGGGCGGACGCGGACGGGTCATCGCGACCACCCGCCACCGGGGAGCCGCCAGTACGGGCGGCGACCGGACCCTCGTGGATGTCACCACGTACTCCCCCGCCGAGTCCGCCGCCTATCTCGCCGAGCGGCTGGAGCGGGCCAAGTGCGCCCGCTTCCTCGACGAGCACGCGGAGGAGCTCGCCGAGGCGCTGGGCCACCTGCCGCTGGCGCTGGCCCACGCGGCCGCCTGCATGGTCAACACCCGGCGCGGCTGCGGCCGGTACCTGGAGCTCTTCCGCGACCGCTCGCGCAGCCTGGACGCCGTGCTGCCGGCCCGCTCCGGTGCCGACGGCTACCGCGGCCCGGTCGCGGCGGCGCTGCTGCTGGCCCTCGACGCGGCGCAGCAGGAGGAGCCGGTCGGGCTCGCCGGGCCGGTCCTCCGATTGGCGGCGCTGCTCGACCCGGCCGGGCATCCGCAGGAGCTGTGGGGCACCGGGCCGGTGCTGGAGCATCTCGGCGGGGTCCGCGGCGCGCCCGTCACGGCCGACGACGCGATGGAGGCGCTCGCGCTCCTGCACAACTACAGCCTCGTCACTCTCACCGAGACCTCCCACCGGGAGGTGACCCTCCATGCGCTCACCGCCCGTGCCACCCTCGACACGGCTCCCGACTCGACGCGGGCGGGCATCGTGGTCGCCGAGGCCCTTCTCGAACTGTGGCCGACCGCGGACTACGGCGTGCAGGGTCTGGCCGCGACGCTCCGGGCCAACACCGACGTGCTCACCCGGCACGGGCCGACCGGCCTGATCCAGCGGCCGCTGGGGATGCACCTGCTGCTGTTCCGCTGCGGCGCCAGCCTCGTGGAGGCGGGCCTGTACGCCACCGGCATCCAGTACTGGACACATCTCGCCACCACGAGCTCGCGCGTCCTGGGAGGCGACCATCCCGACACCCTCGCGGCCCTCGGGAACCTCGCGCAGTCGTGCTGGGAGGCCGGACGCACCGACGAGGCGATGAGTCTCCAGGAGCAGGTCCTCGCCGACCTCCAACGCCTCCACGGCAGTGACCACCCCACCGTCCTGATGGCCCGCAACAACCTGGCCGCCACCTACTCGGAGGCCGGTCGGGTCGAGGACGCCATCGGTCTCCAGGAGCAGGTCCTCGCCGACCGCCGGCACGAGCTGGGCGCCGACCACCCCGACACCCTCACGTCCCGCAACAACCTGGCCGCCACCTACCTGGAGGCCGGTCGGGTCGAGGACGCCGTCGGCCTCCAGGAGCAGGTCCTCGCCGACCGCCGGCGCGTCCTCGGCGTCGACCACCCGGACACCCTCACGTCCCGCAACAACCTCGCGGTCATGTACCTGCACGCCGGAGACGTGGAGCGAGGGGTGGAGATGCTCCGCCGGGCGGCGGCGGACCTCGACCGCGTCCTCGGGCCGGACCATCCGTCGACCGTGCTGGCCAGGGAGAACCTGCTCGAAGTGACGGGGGATCCTCAGCCCGAGGCCGCCCAGGACAGCAGCAGCCGCAGCCCGTCGTCCGACGCCGAGCCCGGGTCGGCGGTGTAGGTCACCAGCGCCTGGCCCGGGTCGTCGGCCGGCCGCAGGGTGTCGTACACGAGGTCCAGCGTGCCGGCCAGGGGGTGGCGGAAGGCCTTGCGGCCCGAGGTCTTGTCGGCGACCGGGTGGTCGGCCCACATCCGCTGGAACTCTTCGCTGCCCAGGCAGAGTTGGCCGATCAGCTCGGCGAGCAGCGGGTCGTCGGGGCGGCGGCCGGCCTCCAGGTGGAGGAAGGCGACGTTCTCCCGGGCGCACGCGGCCCAGTCGGCGTAGAGCTCGCGGGAGGCCGGGTCGAGGAAGGTGATGCGGGCGATGTTGCGCTCCTCGACCGGCAGGGCGCCGTAGTCGCCGAGGAGCGCGACGGCGGCGTGGTTCCAGGCCAGGACGTCCATCCGGTGGCCCATCACCAGGGCCGGGGTGTACGGGAGCTGCTCCAGCAGGCGCAGCAGCGAGGGGCGGGGCCGCTGGCGCTCGACGGGGCGGCGGGGGCGGGCCGCGGGCCGGGCGAGGCGGTGCAGGTGGCCGGACTCGTCGGGGGCCAGCCGCAGGGCGCGGGCGACGGCGTCGAGGACGGCGTCCGAGGGGTTGCCGACGCGGCCCTGTTCGAGGCGGGTGTAGTAGTCGACGCTGACTCCGGCAAGCTGGGCGAGCTCCTCGCGGCGCAGCCCGGCGACGCGGCGGCGGCCGCCGTAGTCGGGGAGGTCGACGTCCTCGGGCCGCAGGCCGGCGCGGCGGGTGCGGAGGAATTCGCTCAGGGCGCTGCTCGGGTTCACGTCATGGATTGTCACCCGGACGGGTGCCGCCGTGGGGGGGGCGGGGGGGGGGACGGCCCGCGGGGGGCCGGGGGGGGCGGGCCGCGGCGCGGGCGGCGCGGGGGGGGGGGCGGGGAGGGGGGGGGGGGGCGGGGGCAGTGGGGTATAAAAAAAA
>NZ_JBSHAP010000005.1:0-12425 GCF_053611565.1 Kitasatospora sp. NPDC054795 | reverse complement strand
CCGCGGGCGGGCGGGGCGGGGGGGCGCTCTCGGGAGCGGCCGGGGGGGGGGTTCCCTTGCATGTTTTCACCCCCGCCGGGGGGCCGCGGCGCGGGGCCCTGTCAGGACCAGGCACGGCGGGGCCCGGGCGGGGCCGGAACGGTCAGCGGCCGGCCGGGGCGGTCAGCCGGTCAGGGACGGGAAGGCCGGGACGAGCCCGCCGTCGATCACGATGTCCTGCCCGGTGATGTACGAGGAGCGGTCGGAGAGCAGGAAGACGACCGTCTGCGCGACGTCCTCGGCGGTGCCCAGCCGGCCGAGCGGGACGTGGCCGCGGATCGGCTCGTGGTCGGCCGGGTCCGGGACGGCCGCGTGGAACATCTCGGTGACGATGTAGCCGGGGCTGACCGAGTTGACCCGGATGCCGCGGCCGGCCAGTTCGCTGCCGAGGGTGCGGGCGAGGCTGAGGACGGCGGCCTTGGTGGCGGCGTAGACGGCGGCGCCGGGCAGGCCGCGGTGCGGGGTCCAGGAGGCGTTGAGGACGACGGATCCGCCGCCGGCGGCGTCCAGCAGCGGCAGCGCGTGCTGGACGGTGAGGAACACGCCCTTGAGGTTGACGGCGACGATCCGGTCGAACTCGGCCTCCGTCACCTCGTCCACCGGCTGGAAGCCGGCCACGCCGGCGTTGGCGAAGACCCCGTCGAGCCGGCCGTACCGCTCCCGCACGGTGTCGGCCAGCCGGGCGAGGTCGGCCGCCACGGAGGCGTCGGCGCGGACGGTGAGCAGCCGGTCGCCGGCGTCGAGGCGCGCGGCGGCGCGGGCGAGCCGCGCGTCGTCGCGGCCGGTGATGACGACCCGGGCGCCGGTGGCGAGGAGGTGACGGGCGGTGGCGAGGCCCATGCCGCTGGTGCCACCGGTGACGAGGACCGTGGCGTCGCCGGGGGCGGTGGCATCGGAGGGGGCGGCGGCATCGCCGGGGACGGTGGCGTCGGAAAGAACGGTGGCGTCGGAGGAAGTGTGGCTCATGCCGTTCACCTTCGCGACGGGTGCCGGACCGGCACCAGGCCCGCCTCGACCGTGGGTCCCGGAAAACCACCCTGCAAACCGGGAATCGGCGCGATCACCGGACGGTTGGGTCAGGGCGACGGTCCAATACGGCACTCGCGAAGAGGGACTTCCCATGAAGATCGGCATCATCGGCGCGGGCAACATCGGCGGCAACCTGACGCGACGGCTGACGTCGCTGGGGCACGAGGTATCGGTGGCCAACTCCCGTGGCCCGGAGACGCTCAAGGCACTGGTCGAGGAGACCGGCGCGACGGCGGTGACGGTCTCCGAGGCCGCCCGGGGCGCGCAGGTCGTGGTGGTGACGGTGCCGCTGAAGAGCGTGCCGGACCTGCCCGCCGGGCTGCTGGACGGCGCCGCCGAGGGCGTCGCGGTGATCGACACCGGCAACTACTACCCGAAGGAGCGCGACGGCCGGATCGACGCGATCGAGGACGGGCTCACCGAGAGCCGGTGGACGGAGCAGCACCTCGGGCACCGGGTGGTGAAGGTGTTCAACGGCACCTACGCCCAGGACCTGCTGGAGCGCCCGCGCCCGGCCGGGGACCCGGAGCGGCTCGCCGTGCCGGTCGCGTCGGACGACGAGGCGGCCAAGCGGGTGGTGCGGGAGCTGGTCGACGCGCTGGGCTTCGACACCGTGGACGCGGGCGGGATCGACGACTCCTGGCGCCAGCAGCCGGCCACCCCGGTGTACGGGCTGCGGGCCGGGGTCGAGGCGGTCACCCGGGCGCTCGCGGAGGCCTCCCCGGAGCGCCCGGCCGCCCACCGGGCGTAGGTTCCCGGGGCACCCTGCCGCCCACCGGGCGTAGGGCCCGTCCTCGGCCCCCGCCCGGCGGAGCGGTTCAGCGGAGCCGGCGCGCCCCCTCCGCCGGGACGGCGGTGAGGGTGCGCGGCTCGGCGTACCCGGCTTCGCGGAAAGCGGCGGTGACCTCGGCGGCGACGCGCTCGGCGGTGTCCGCGTCCACCAGGGCGATGACCGAGCCGCCGAAGCCGCCGCCGGTCATCCGCGCGCCGTGGGCGCCGGCGGTCAGGGCCGCGTCGACGGCGAGGTCGGTCTCCGGGCAGGAGACCCGGTAGTCGTCGCGCAGCGAGGCGTGCCCGGCGGTGAGGATCGGACCGAGCGCGGCGAGGTCGCCGGCGTCCAGTCGGGCGACGGCGGCCTCCACCCGGGCGTTCTCGGTGACCACGTGGCGCACCAGGGGAACCAGGTCCTCGGGGAGCCGGGCGAGCGCGTCGGCCAGTCCGGCAGGCTGGAGCGAGCGGAGCGCGGGCAGCCCGAGCAGGGCGGCGGCGCGTTCGCAGCCGGCCCGCAGCGCGGCGTACGCGCCGTCGCCGAGGTCGTGCTTCACCCGGGTGTCCAGGACGAGCAGGGCGAGGCCCGCGCCCGCGAGGTCGACGGGCACCTGCCGCGTCGTCAGATCACGGCTGTCGAGGAACAGGGCGGCCCCGGGGCGGCAGCACATCGAGGCCATCTGGTCCATGATTCCGCAGGGCACGCCGACGAAGGCGTTCTCGGCCCGCTGCGCCAGCACCGCCAGCTCCGGGCCTGCCAGGCCCAGCCCGTACAGGTCGTTGCAGACGGCGGCGACGACGCACTCCAGGGCGGCCGAGGAGGAGAGCCCGGCGCCGCCGGGCACGTCGCTGTCCAGTCGGAGGTCGGCCCCGCCGACCCGGTGGCCGGCCTCGCGCAGCGCCCACACCACCCCGGCCGGGTAGCCGGCCCAGCCGGGCACCGAGCCGGGGGCGAGGTCGTCCACCTTCAGCGTCACGAGGTCACCGCCCTGGGCGGACCAGAGCCGCAGCAGTCCGTCCTCCCGCCGGGCGGCCTGGGCGCGGACGGTCCGCGGCAGGGCGATGGGGAGGACGAACCCGAGGTTGTAGTCGGTGTGTTCGCCGATCAGGTTGACCCGGCCGGGGGCGGCCCATTCCCCCTCGGAGGGGCGGCCGTACAGCTGCTCGAAGGTGTTCATGCGGCGACCTCCCGCAGCCGGCGGGCCGCGTCCTCGGGGGTGACGTCGTTGACGAAGGCGTCCATGCCGGATTCCACCCCGGCCAGGTACTTGAGCTTGTCGGCGGTGCGGCGGATGGTGAACAGCTCAAGGTGCAGGGCGAGTTCGTCCCGCTGTCCGGCCGGGGCCTGGTGCCAGGCGGAGATGTACGGGGTCCGGCCGGTGCCGAAGAGCCGGTCGAAGCGGCGCAGCAACTCCAGGTAGAGGGCGGGGAATTCGTCCCGCTGTTCGGCGTCCAGCGCGGTCAGGTCGGGCACCCGGCGGTGCGGGTGGAGGTGGACCTCGTACGGCCAGCGGGCGGCGAAGGGGACGAAGGCCGTCCAGTGCGTCCCGGCGAGCACGATGCGGTCGCCGTGGGCGCGTTCGGCGGCGAGCAGGTCCTCGAAGAGGTTGCGGCCGGTGGCGGCGCGGTGTTCGGCGGCGCGGGTGGCCATCCGGGCGGTGCGCGGGGCGATGAAGGGCAGGGCGTAGACCTGGCCGTGCGGGTGGGCGAGGGTGACGCCGATCTCGGCGCCCCGGTTCTCGAAGCAGTAGACCTGCCGCACGCCGGGCAGGGCGGAGAGTTCGGCGGTGCGGTCGGTCCAGGCGTCCAGGACCAGCCGGGCGCGCTCGGGGGTGAGGTCGGCGAAGGAGGCCTCGTGGTCGGCGGTGAAGCAGACCACCTCGCAGCGCCCGGCGCCGGGGCCGCTGGTCCACAGGCCCCCGGCCGCCCGGACGGGCTCCGCGGGCGGGCCGGCCAGCGAGGGGAAGCGGTTCTCGAACACGGCCACCTGGTAGTCCTCGGCCGGGATCTCGCTGAGCCGCCCGTCCCGGGACGGGCAGAGCGGGCACTCCTCGGCCGGCGGCCGGTAGGTGCGCGCCTGGCGGTGGGCCGCGATGGTGACCCAGTCGCCGGTGGCCGGGTCCAGCCGGACCTCGGAACCGGGGGCCTGCGGGTCGAGCGGCCGTTCGTCCACCGCGGTCCGGGGGGCGGCGGTGCCGCCGTCGTAGTAGATCAGCTGCCGACCGTCCGCGAGGGTGGTCACTGTCCTGACGGTGGGCTGGGTCAGGGACGTACCGGGCATGGCCCTTCTTCCTCCGAGTGAAGCCATTGGACATGGGTAAATCAACAGAAAGCTACAATCTCAAACATTATCCACCATGGGCACGCGATCGACGTGCTCGAAGGAGGCCTCCCGATGGCTGACAGCGCCCAACCGCTCGCCGGACAGCGCCGCGTGCTGATCCTGGAGCAGATCCGCGAGCGCGGCGGGGTACGGGTCACCGAGCTGGTCCGCGACCTCGGGGTCTCCGACATGACGGTCCGGCGCGACCTGGACGCGCTGGCGCGCCGGGGCCTGGTCCACAAGGTGCACGGCGGCGCCGTCCGGGTCGAGGCACCCGCCACCGGCGAGCCCGGGTTCGAGACCAAGGCGCTCTGGGAGCTGCCCGCCAAGGAGGCGATCGCCCGGGCCGCCGCCGCGCTCGTCCCGCCGGGTTCGGCGGTCGGACTGGCCGGCGGGACGACCACCTTCGCGGTCGCCCGGCACCTGCGCGCGGTCGAGGGCCTGACCGTGGTGACCAACTCGCTGCGGATCGCCGAGCTGCTGGAACAGCCCGCCGAGGACGGCACGCCGGCCACCGCCACGGTGATCCGCACGGGCGGCGTGCGGACTCCCTCGGACGCGCTGGTCGGGCCGGTGGCCGACCGGGCGATCCGCTCCCTGCACGTCAACCTGCTGATCCTGGGCTGCCACGGGCTCTCCCCCGAGGCCGGGCTGACCACCCCGAACCTCGCCGAGGCGGAGACCAACCGCGCCTTCCTCCGGTCGGCCCGCCGGGTGGTCGTGGTCGCGGACCACACCAAGTGGAACGCGGTCGGCCTGGCCACCTTCGCCGACCTGGACCAGCTGGACGTCCTGGTCACCGACGACGCCCTGCCCGCCGAGCAGCGGGCGGCCGCCGCGGGCATGGTCGGCGAGCTGATCGTGGCGGCGACGGCGGACCGCACGAACCGGCCCGGCTAGCCCGACCGCCCCGGCTCGCCGAACCAGCCCGACCAGCCGGATCGCTCCGCCCCGCCGGAGCGGCCCGAACTCCCCCGCACCACCAGCTCGGTGGGAAGTTCCAGCCCCTCGCCCGGCGCCGCCCGCCCGCGCACCTGGTCCAGCAGCCGGCCGACCAGCGCCGTGGCGATCGCCCGCAGCGGCAACCGCACCGAGGTCAGCCCGGGATGGAGGTGCCGGCAGAGCGGCGTGTCGTGGAACCCGGTGACCGCCACCCCGCCGGGCCCGATCACCAGCCCCTCCGCCCGGACCGCCTCGTACACGTCCAGGGCCAGCAGGTCGCTGCCGGCCGCGACGGCGGTCGGCCGGTCGGGCCCGCGCAGCAGCGCCCGTACGGAGGCCGTCACAGAGCCCTCGGCCGCTCCTCCGGCCCCGTCGACGGCCCCGGCCCGATCAACGCCCGTCGCCACCGCGGACAGGCCGAGCCGGTCGGCCTCGGCCAGGAACCCGGCCCGCCGCGCCGCCATCCAGGGCAGCTCCTCGGCGGCCCCGAGGTAGCCGATCCGGCGGTGGCCGAGCGCCGCGAGGTGCCGCACCACTTCGGCCATCGCCGCCTCGTTGCCGATGTCCACCCAGTGCTGCGGCTGCCCGGGCCCGGTCCGTCCGAAGCTGACGAACGGGACGCCGAGCCGGGCCGCATGGGCGATCCGGACGTCCTCGTGCAGCACGTCGGCCAGCACCAGTCCGTCCACCTGGCGGGCCGCCACCAGTTCGTCGATCGCCGCCGCCGGGTCGGCCGTGCCCTGCCCCGGCCGGAACAGCAGCACCCGCTGCCCGGCCGCCCCGGCCGCGTCGACCAGGGCCTCCAGGAAGCCGGCCATCAACGGGTTCGGGTCGAGCGGGTCGTCCACCGGGGCGAGGTAGCCGATGGTGCGGCGGGCGCCGCTGCGCAGCGAGCGGGCCGACTGGTCGGGCTGGTAACCGAGTTCGCGGATCGCGGCGTTCACCCGCTCCAGGGTCTCCGGGCGGACCCGCTGCGGCGCGTTCAGCGTGTTGGAGACGGTCTGCCGGGAGACCCCGGCCGCCCGGGCGACCTCCTCGATCGTGGCGGCGCCACGGCGCGGCCGGTGCGGTCCCTCGGGCATGCGGTCCTCCAGGGGTGGTCGGGGCTCGGGGCGACGGGGCCGGCGCCGGTCCACCGCCCCGAGCGGTCGGGCCCTGCGCGGGACCGGGCCCGGCGCAGGGTCAGGCCCGGCGCAGGGTCAGCAGTCCGCCGCGCGGCACCACGATCGCATCCGCCCGGTCCAGCTCGACCTCGCCCTGCCGGACGATACGCCCCCGGGCGTCCTGCACCGTCACCGCCGCCTGCCCGCGGCCGCCGGTGAGCCGGACGTCCGGGTCGGCGTCGGCGTTGGCGACCAGCAGGGTGTTCCAGTCCCCGCCGGAGACGTCCACCGGCAGTGCGGCGTAGCGGGCCACCGCCACGGTGTCGGCGCCGCGCGCGGTGACCATCGGGTAGCCGAGGTCCGGGCGGGCCGGGAGCAGTTCGCCGAGCTGGAGGGTGGCGGTGTGCTCGCGGAAGACGCCGAGCCAGAAGGCGATGGCCTCGCGCTGGGCCTCGCTCTGCGCGGCGAGGTCGACGGAGACCTGCGGCACCGAGAACAGCACGTTGATCAGGTGGCAGGCGACCTGCTCCGGCGGCTCGCCCTGGTGCCACATCAGCATGTCGGCGTGGACGGGGACGGGCCCGGCCGCGAGCCGCACGTCGACGGTCCGCTGCCGGTTCTCCTGCGGACTGAGCGGGCAGTCGGTGGCGCGGATCATGGTCGCGTACGGCCACAGACCGGGGCTGACGTACGGCTGGCGGTGCTCGATCATCGCCTCCGGATCGGCGGCGCTGATCCGGCCGCGGATCCCGGCGAGCAGCCGCTCCACGCCCTCGTCGACGGTCGCGCAGTCCGCGCCGGGGCGGGCCGGCGGGGCGTCGGCGCTCTCGGCGGCGCGGGCGAACCAGTCGACGAAGTCCACCTTGAGGCCGTCCATGCCCCACTCCTCGACGGCCCGGGCGAGCCGGTCGGTGAGGAAGGCCCGGACCTCGGGGTGGCGCGGGTCGGCGACGATCGCGCCCATGTGGGCGGCGTCGGCCAGCGCCAGGTGGCCGATCTCCCGGTACGCGGCGCTGTCCTTGCCGATGAACGGCAGCGCGTACCAGAGCATGTAGCGCACGCCGAGGTCGTGCACCCGCCGCACGTGGGCGGCGGTGTCGGGCAGCGAGACCGGCTCCCAGTCGCCGCAGTGGGCGTAGCCGCGGGTGCGGTCGGCGGTCATCCAGCCGTCGTCCACGATGATCACGTCCAGGCCCAGCTCCTTGCCGAGCGCGGCCTGGGTCTCGACGCCCTGGGGGGTGATGTCCTGGTGCATCGAGTACCAGGTGGAGTACGCGGGGCGGCGGGCGGCCTCCGGGATGTCGGCCGTGCGGCCCTCGCCCCACCAGGCGGCGAGGTCGGCCAGGGCGCGCCCGAAGTGCCGGCGGGAGGTGTCGATCCGGACGGTGAGCCGGTCGGTGGCCTGGGCCCAGAACCGGAACTCGCCGGTCTCCTCGACCACTCCGGCCCCGGTCAGCACGTCCGGACGCCCGGCGGCGAAGGCGCACAGGGCGACGTCCCCGGTGCCGACCAGCGCGGCGATCGGCGCGCCGTTGGCCAGCGAGGTGCGGCGCGGGGCGCTCCAGGCGGCGGGCAGCCGGCCGGTGCCGCGCGGCTCGGGGGTCCACAGGGCGGTGGCGTCCACGCAGGGCACGCGCCACTCGATCCGCACCTCGCCCGTGCCCTCGGCGGTCACCTCCACCACCCCGTCGGCGATGCCCCGGGCCGTGCCGGTGCCGCTCACCCGCAGGTCCAGCCCGTCGGCGTACAGCCGGCACAGGCCGCCGGCGGCGGTGGGGGCGTGCGGCTCCCAGACGTCGTCGGTGCCGGTCGTCGTCCCGCCCGTGCTCCCGGCCGCGGTCGCGGTCGCGCTCTCGTTCCTGCTCTCGATCGTGCTCTCGGTCATGGTCAGCCCTTCGTGGCGCCGGCCAGCAGGCCGGAGATGAACTGCCGCTGGAGGACCAGGAAGAGGACCATCATCGGCAGGGTGGACAGCGCGGTGCCGGAGAGGATCGCGCCGTAGTCGGTGTTGGACTTGTTGCCGTGCAGCGTCGCCAGGGCGACCGGCAGGGTGTGCATCTCGGGGCTGCGCAGGGCGATCAGCGGCCAGACGAACTGGTTCCAGGACCCCAGGAAGAGGAAGATCGACAGCGCCGCCAGCACCGGCCGCATGACCGGCACCACCACGCTGAACAGCACCCGGATCTCGCCCGCGCCGTCGACCCGGGCGGCGTCCAGGAGTTCGTCCGGCAGGCTGCTCAGCGACTGCCGCATCAGGAAGATGGCGAACGGCACGCACAGCCCGGGCAGGATCAGCGCCTGGTAGGTGTCCAGCAGGCCGAAGTTCGTCATCATCTTGAACAGCGGCACCAGCGTGACCTGTTCGGGCACCACGAGAGTGGACAGCAGCAGCGCGAACAGCAGGGTGCGGCCGCGGAAGCGGAACTTGGCGAAGGCGTAGCCCGCGAGCAGCGCCACGACGAGGGCGCCCAGCGTCTGGACCCCCGCCACCAGCACGGAGTTCCCGATCACCCGGAGCAGGCCGATCTTCTGCTGCAGGTGGCTCAGGTTCTCGCCGAGGCTCCCGCCGGGCAGCAGCTTGGGCGGCCAGTCGAAGACCTCGGTGTCCTTGCGGGTGGCGGAGACCACCAGCCAGTAGAAGGGGGCGATCGACAGCCCGGTGATGCCGGCCAGGAAGAAGGTGAGCGGCCAGCCGCGCAGCTTCTTGAGGCGGTTCGCCCTCCTGGGGGTCGTACTCCCGGGCGTGGCGCTCCGGGGTGCCGCGCCCTCGGGCGTCGTGCTCCGGGGTGTCGTGGTCTGGGGGGTGGTGGTCTTGGAGGTCACTTGTCGCGCTCTCCCATCAGGCGCATCTGGAGGGCGCCGAGCACCGACACGATCAGGGTGAGCGCGTAGGCGATGGCGGAGGCGTAGCCGAAGTCGAAGTACCGGAAGCCGTTCTGGTACAGGTACATGGAGACGGTCAGGGTGGCGTTGTCCGGCCCGCCGCCGGTGAGCACGTACGGCTCGTCGAAGAGCTGGAGCGTGCCGATGGTCGAGAGCACGACCGTGAACAGCAGCACCGGACGCAGCGCGGGGACGGTGATCGAGGTGAAGCGGCGGATCGGGCCTGCGCCGTCGACCATCGCGGCCTCGTACAACTCCTTCGGGATGGACTGGAGTCCGGCGAGGTAGATGACGGCGTTGTAGCCGGTGTAGTGCCAGGTGAGCACCACCACGACGGCCATCCGGGCCCAGACCGGCTGGCCCAGCCAGTCGACGGAGGGCAGGCCGACGGCGTTCAGCACCCAGTTGACCGCACCGTCGTCGGTCTTGAGCAGGTAGGCGAACATCACGCCGGTGGCGACCAGGCCGGTGACCGAGGGCATGAAGACGCCGAGCCGCCACACCGTGCGCCAGCGCACCACCGCGGAGTTGATGCCGACGGCCATCAGCAGGGCCAGTCCGAGCATCAGCGGGACCTGGACGACGAGGATCTGGCCGGTGTTGCGCAGGGCCGTCCAGAACAGCGGATCGTCCAGCAGCCGCCGGTAGTTGGCGATGCCGGCGTTGCGGGTGGCGGTGCCGGCGCCGGTGGTGAAGGAGAGCCACAGCGACTCGATGATCGGGTAGGCCTTGAACACGCCGAAGGTGAGCAGGGCCGGGGCGAGCAGCAGGTACGGCAGGGCGGTGCGCCGCCGGCGGCTCGGCCGGGCCTTCCCGGTGAGGGCGGCGGATGTCGGACTGGCGGCGCTCATGCGATACCGCGCCCCGTCTGCTGGGCGAGCTGCTTGGCGGCGTCCTGGAGGACGGCGGCCGGGTCGGCGCCCTTGAGGAGCACCTTGGTCTGGGCGTCGCTGACGAGCTTGAGGGCGCGGGCGTAGTCGCCGGAGTAGTTGGTGGGGTCACCGCCCTCGGTGGCGAGGTCGGTGAAGGTCTTGAGCACCGCCTGGCCGCCGTAGAAGGCGCTGGGCGCGGCGTACATCGGGTCGGCGTAGGCCTCGGTGAGGGCCGGGAAGACGCCGCCCGCGTTGAACATCGTGTTGACCGAGGCCGTGCGGGTGAGCGCGTACTCGACGAACTTCCAGGCGGCGCGGCGGCGCGGGCTGGAGGCGGCGACGGCCAGGTGGGTGGAGTTGACCAGCGCGGTGCGCTTGCCGCCGGGGGTGACCGCCGGGGGCTTGGTGAGGCGCCAGTCGCCGCTCTGGTCGGGGAACTTCTTCTCCAGGTAGTGCGCGACCCAGGTGGGCATCGCGGCCACCGCGAGCTTGCCGCTCTTCATCACCGGCGGCCAGCTCTGGACGCCGGGGGTGTCACCGATCAGCCCGGCCTCGTCCAGCCGCTTGATGATGGTCAGGGCGCGCACGGCCGGCTCCGAGCCGACGGTGATCTTGCCCTGGAGGTCGAAGTAGAAGGCGCCCTGGAGCTGCATCAGGCCCTGGAGGAAGTCCAGGTCGGGGGTGGGGTTGGCGGCCCGGTTGACGCCGATCAGCGCGACGCCGGGGTTGGCGGCCTTGAAGCGGTCGGCGACGGCGAGCAGGTCGTCCCAGGTGGCGAAGGTCTCGGGGTCGATGCCCGCCTTGTCGAAGTAGTCCTTGCGGTAGAAGAAGCCCAGCGCGTTGACCTCCCAGGGCAGCGCGTAGGCGTGGCCGTCCTTGCCGGTGACGACCGGCCACAGGCCCTTGGCGAACTTGTCCTTGTGGGCGTCGGCGCCGAGGGCGGAGAGGTCGGCCAGGCCGCCGGGGAACTTCTCCTGGTAGCCGGGCAGGTAGTCGCAGCCGATGTGGAGGACGTCGCCGAGGCCCTGGCCGCCGGCCGCCAGGCCGACGGTGATCTTGTCCCAGATGGCGGGCTCGCCGATGTCCTGGACGTCGACCTTGATCCCCGGGTTGTCCTTCTCGAAGGCCGGGACGATGCCGCGCAGGGCGTCGGCGGCGGTGGCCCAGGACCAGACGGTGATCGTGCCGGTGTCGGCGTCCCCGCCGGCGGCGCCGCCCGAGCCGGAGCCGCCGCCGCAGGCCGCGAGGGTGCCGCCGGCGGCGACGGCCAGCAGGCCGGCTCCGGAGGCGCGGAGAAGGTCGCGACGAGAAAGGTGTGACATTGCATTCCTCTCGGTGGGGTGGCGCCGGAAGGCTGTGATGCGCAGGGGGTGGTGGGGTGTGACAGATGCGGCGGGGGTTGCTCGGGTCAGTTTGAACGTTCAAACACACAAAACAGACCAGAACCAAACAGGTTCGAACGAGCGGACACAGCAAACGCCCGCCCTCCCCGTGCCGTCAAGCCCTGGAGAGGGGAACGGCGAGCTCCGCAACCGTTCCGTTATCAGCGGGTGGCTCGACCCGGCGAGAGGGCCCCGGGTCGGTTTCCGGGCAGGTTTGTCATGTATTCGTTCAGTGTCGACCGGCCCCACCGTTCGTCCGACTAGGGTCGGTCCAGCTCCGCGGCACGGCGCCGTACGGCCATCGCGCGGCGCTTCGCGGACCCGTCGATTGGACTGGTGAGTAGTGAACATCAAGTATCGCCACGTGCCCGGTCGTTCATGGGCGGCGGCAGTCCGGCGCCGGCTCGCCGCCGCGGTGGGGGTGGTCACCCTGCTGGTGGCCGTCCTCACCGGCACGGCCGCCGGCACGGCCATTGCGGCACCGGTGGCGGCACCGGTCGCCGCCGCCCAGGCGTCCCCCGGGTGGGTCTGTCCCGGCACGCCCGTACCGGACGGCTACGTGATCACCCAGCGCCAGCCGAGCGGGTGCAACAAGGCCGGCGCCTGGTACATCCAGCCCGTGCAGAACGGCATCTGGACCTGCGCCACCTCCCCGATTCCGCCCGGCTACGTGATCACCCTCCACAACGCCACCGGCTGCAGCGGCATCGACTACTGGTACCTGGAGCTGCCCCGCGACGGCCAGTACACCTGCGCGGGTTCGCCGATCCCGCCCGGCTACGTACTCACCGGCCACATGAACTCCGGCTGCGGAAACATCGGCTCGTGGTACCAGCAACTGGCCCGCGTCGGCGCGTACATGTGCCCCTACCAGCCCGTTCCGGCCGGCTTCCGCGCGGGCACCTACAACGCGAGCATGTGCAGCGGCCTCGGGGGCTGGTACCTGCTCGCCGCCTGATCCGATCGCCGCCGGCGGGGCCCCCGCCCCTCCCCGTGCCCCCCGGCGGCGGGTCAGGTCCCGTCCACCGCCCGCCGGGCGCCCCCCGCGGCCCCCGGGAATCGCCTGCCCCGGGGGTCCCGGGGA
>NZ_JBSHAP010000004.1:65049-143610 GCF_053611565.1 Kitasatospora sp. NPDC054795 | reverse complement strand
GTCCGGGATCTTCCGGACGGCGGCGGGCGCCGCTGCCTTCACCTGCCTTCAGGGATGCGGAGCCAGGCTCTTACTTGGTGGAGCCGATGTTCAGGTAGTCGTACTCACCCGAGAACGCCGAGGTGGAGACCAGGTTGGTGGCGTTGTCCGGGCGGTACAGGAAGACCTTGAAGTAGGTCAGCGGGACGTAGACGGCCTGCTCCATGACCTTCTTGTCGACGTCGCCGTAGATCTTCTCGCGGGCGCCCTTGTCGGGGTTGATCGCGGCGTCGTCGATCAGCTTGTTGACGGCGGGGTCGTTCAGCTGGGCCAGGTTGTTGTTGCCGGACGGCTTGATGGTGCGGCCGTCGACGATCTGCTGGAGGAAGCCGTAGCCGGTCGGCCAGTCGGCGCCCCACTGCATCATCATCAGGCCGATGTTGTGCTCGGCCGCGAACTGCGGGGACCCGGCGGCGTCCTGCAGGTACTTGCCCTGCGGGTACTGCTGGATCTCGGCGGTGATGCCGACCTTCTTCAGCGCGGCCTGGATCGAGGTGGCCGCGGCGACCTCGGTGGCGCGCTCGGTGCGGGCCGACAGGACGGTGTTGATGCCGCCCTCCTTGCCGCAGGCCTTCAGGGCTTCCTTGGCCTTGGCCTCGTCGCCCTTGTTGTCCTTGGTCTCGTACAGGTTGAAGTCCTGGTGGCCCGCGATGTCCGGCGGGAGGACCGTGTTGGCGATCTGGCCGCGGATCGGGCCGCCGAGCGAGGTCTGCACCGAGACCTTGTCGATCGCGTACTGGACGGCCTTGCGGCACTCGACGTTGTCGAACGGCGCGAGCTTGGAGTTGATCGCCATGTACACCAGACGGCCGCCGTAGGCGTTGTCGGTGCTGGCCTTCAGCTTCGGGTTCTGCAGGATCTGCGCCTGGGTCTGCGGGTCGACGCCGCCGCCCACCAGGTCGACCTGGGCGTTGCCGGCCAGCAGGTCCTTGTCGATGGTGGCCTGGTCGATGTTGAACTTGAGCACGATCTTGTCCGCGAGCTGCTTGCGGATCGGGTCGGTGCTCTTGTCCCAGTTGGTGTTCGGCACCAGGACGGCCTGCTTGCCGTCCTCGTAGGACTCGAACTTGTAGGAGCCCGAGGACGCGATCTTCTTCACGTACTCCGCACCGGTGTCCTTGGCCTGCGGGACGGGCACGGTCTCCGGGGCGCTGACCAGGTAGTCGAAGTCGGCGAAGGGGTGCTGCAGGTGGAAGACGATCGTGGTGTCGTCGGGCGTCTCGATCGAGTCGAGGCCGCCCTCCTTGTCCTTGTACGGACCCGCGTACGGCGTGGCGTTGTCGACCAGCAGGTCGTGGAAGTACACCGGGCCGTTGGAGTTCACGTCCAGCGCGTAGTTCGAGCGCTCGATGGCGTACTTGACGTCCTTCGAGGAGATCGGGGTGCCGTCGTCGTACTTCAGGCCCTTGCGGAGCTTGTACGTCCAGGTCAGGCCGTCCGCGCTCTGCTGGCCCATCGACTCGGCGAGGTCCGGGACGAGCTTGTTGCCCTCCTCGCCCGGCGCCGGGTTGAAGGTGGTCAGCGGCCGGCCGTACAGACGCGAGAAGTTGTAGATGTACGCGTAGTACGTGTTGCCCGGGTCGAGCGAGTCGGGGGTGCCCTTCATCTCGTAGGTCACCGTCCCGCCCTTCTTGTCCGAGGCGTTGACGATGCCCTTGGTGGCCGCGTTGGCACCGGAGCCGCCCTCGGCGGAGCCGGAGGCCGTGGAGGACCCTCCGTTCTTCGACGAACTGGTGCAACCGGTCACGACCAGGACCGCGGCGGCAGCCGCCGCGGTCAGGGCGACGGTACGGGACCTACGCATGGGTGAGATCAACCCCTTGAGGATGTGGAGGAGGGATTCTGACGCACCGTCGAGTGACGGGTGGTCCGAGTGACGCAAGGTCAGTTGTTCTTGGGGTCGAGGGCGTCGCGCAGCCCGTCGCCGAGCAGGTTGAAGGCGAGCACGGTGACGAAGATCGCCAGACCGGGGACCACCATGTACTGGGGGTCCACCTGGTAGTACCGGATCGCGTCCTGGAGCATCCCGCCCCAGGAGGCCTGCGGAGGCTGGATGCCGACGCCGAGGAAGCTCAGCCCGGCCTCGAAGAGGATGTTGGTCGGGATCAGCAGGGTCGAGTAGACCAGGATCGGACCGACCAGGTTGGGCAGCAGTTCCTTGAACAGGATGAACGGTCCGCGCGCGCCCAGGCTGCGGGCCGCGTGGACGAACTCCCGCTCGCGCAGCGAGAGCGTCTGGCCGCGCACGATCCGGCCCATGTAGGGCCAGTTGAAGAAGCCGATCACGAAGATCAGCACCAGCATGTGCAGCGGCAGGCCGTGCAGGCCGAACGCGCCGCCCTGGAGCGAGGTCGAGATCGCGATGGCGAAGAGCAGCAGCGGGAACGCCAGGAAGACGTCCATCACCCGGCTGATCAGGGTGTCCACCCAGCCGCCGTAGTAGCCGGCCATGATGCCGAGCACGGTGCCGATGGTGTTGGACAGCAGGGTCGCGCCGAAGGCGACCAGCAGGGAGACCCAGGAGCCCTCGATGACGCGGGTGAGCAGGTCACGGCCCTGGAGGGGGTCGACGCCGAGCGGGTGGTCCCAGCTCATGCCGCCCCAGTCGCCGAACGGCAGACCGCCGAGGTCGGCGTCCAGCAGGTCCTGGTGGAGGGCGTCCGGGTCGAGCCCGAACATCGACTCGATCGGCTTGGCGAGCACGGCGAGCAGGATCAGCAGGATCACCACGACGCCGCCGGCGACGGCGGCCTTGTCCCGCTTGAAGCGGGTCCAGGCGATCTGGCCGAGGGAGCGGCCCTCGATCTTCTTGGCCGGGCTTGCGGTGGCGGGTGCCTCCGGATCGTTCCCGGCGGTGGTCACGGTTGCGGTCATGGTCAGTTGGTCCCCTCGCCGACGGTGGCCGGCCCACGGGTGCCGGTCGCCGGCTTCGGCGGTGCGGCTGCGGACGTGCGGAGGTGCTTAGGAGGAGCGGGTGTTGACGGCAGTGCGTCGTGCACAGGCACTGCCACCACGCGGGATGGGCGTCGCGTGGGCGGACTGTCGGCGTGCGCGCTCGCCCTTGTGGGGTTCAAGCACGCGCGGTGCGTTGCGCAGAACTCTCTGCCATCCGAACTGGCTTGCGCCAGCCCTGCCAACCGACAGATGCCCAACTGTGATCTGCGTGCATGCACCTCCCCGGTCTTCGGCATATACCTCTTCACATGGCTGTAACTGCCATGTCAAGATGACCGGAGCACACATCCGGAAATTCGTCCGGAAAGCATCGAAGCCGACTTGATGGACAATCAAGTCGGCTTCGGGGAATGGGTTTTGGAATCAGCGCCCGGGGTAGCCGGGCCACGGCCGCTGCGGCGGCGGCGGCTGCTGCTGCCAGCCCTGCGCCGGCGGCTGGGTGCCGTAGCCGTAGCCCGGCATCGACTGCCCCGGGTACGGCGGCGGGGGCACCGGCGGGTACGGACCGGTCGGCGGGCGGCCCGCCTCCCGGTCGAAGAACGGCCGCGCGTTGGCGCGCATCCACAGCGCCACCGGGTCGTACTCGTCCGACATCGCCACCGTCGACACCGCGAGCCCCTCCGGGGCCACCGCGATCGCGCGCTGCATCAGCGCCCGCACCGCCTCCACCGCGGGCGGCGAACTCTCGTACAGGTCGAGGCCGATGGCCAGGTACGGCTCCCCCGCCGCGGGCTCCACCCAGGCCCGGCGCAGGGCCCGCACCGCGCGCACCTCGGCGGCCTGCCGCTCCAGCAACGCGAAGAACGGCTGGGCGTTCAGCTGCGGCTCGCTCAGCTTCAACGGCCCGGCCGGCAGCCGGTCCAGGCCCGCGGCGACCCGCCGCAGGTCCGCCCAGGGCACGCCGACGCCGCCACCGGGCGCGTGCGGGTTGAGCCACAGGCCCCAACGGGTGCGGTAGAGCGAGGCCGCGATCTCCCGGCCGGAGATGACCTCGTGGGCCCGCGCCCAGCCGGAGGCGGTCAGCTGCTCGGACGAGGTGACGGCCGGCGCGTAGCCGTGGCCGCTGATCTCCATGTTCCCGTACTGGGCGTCCGGGCTGCCCGGCGTGCCGTGCCACAGCAGCATCCAGACCTGGCCGTCCGCCAGCGCGTGCAGCAGCCGCTCGTACGCGTCGTAGCGCTCCGGCGCGACGTCGCGCAGGGCGCGCTCCAACGCGCCGGGATCAGCTCCCGGGCGCCCGGCCGGTGCCTGGCCCCAGGGCCCCGGCACACCGCCCGCTCCCGTTCCCGCACTCATGCGCCCACCTCGCCGCGCCTCTTTCCCTCAACCCGCCGGCCCGTCGGCCGTCTGCACGCACCCTATGGCGCTGCACCGGCCACCGCCACGGCGACGTGCCTTTGATACGAACCCCGCTCAGCCCCGCGAATAGAACGGCTGTACCCGGGTGAGCAGCCACTCGACCACCGGGTCGTCGGCGAGGTCGAGCAGTACGAGGTGGACGCCGCCGGGCAGCGGCGCGGTTCCCAGCGCTCGGCCGAGCGCGTCGTTCACCGCGGCCGGATCGGCCGGTACCGCCGGGTCCAGCTGGACGCCCACGAACATCACGGTCGGCTCGCCCTCGATGCTGGCCAGTGCCCTGCGGGCGGTCAACACTCCCGGCAGCGCCGACAGTTCGCCCCGGCAGGCGGCCAGGAAGTGCTCCGGGTCCTCGCCCGGCACCGGCTCGCGCAGCGCCACCCGGCCACCGGTCGGCGCCGTGGCGTCGTCGGCGGCCTCCCAGCGGTCCCCGCGCGGACCGCGGCGCAGTTCGGCGACCCCCTGCGGCGGCACCGGGATGCCCACGGCCGCGTCCGGGTTCACCGCGATGCCCACGCCCAGCGGCAGCCCGCGGGCGAACTCCCACACCGGCGCCACCGCGAAGGCCATCCCCGGCGCCTGCTGGAGGAACACCTCCTGCGAGGAGAACACCGGCACGTACGGATCGCCGCCCAGCTCGACGGTCGGCAGGTCCAGCGCCTGCCCCTGCGGATCGGCCCCGGCCGGCAGCGGCACCCACACCTGGCTGCGCGCCAGCACCTCGATCACCCTCGGCGTCGCGCCCGGGTCGCCCAGGGCCGCGGTCAGCACCTGCTCCAGCTCGTTGGCCGGCCAGGAACCGCCCGCCGGCGCCTCCTGCGGTCCGCCCCACCCCTGCTGCTGCTCCACCGGGTACCCCATGCGCCGCCGATCCCGCCCTCTGCCGCTCGGCCGCCCTCTGCTGCGCCGACGCGCAGCAGTCTAGGCCCCCGGGCCCTCCCCTTTAGGGCTCGTGTTCGGGTGCCCCGCGGGCCCCGGTCCCGGGTGCCGTCCCGGGCCCGCGTCCGGGTGCCGCGCGGGCCGGCGTCCGGATGGCGCGCGGTGTGACCGGGTCCCCTCTCCCCTCTCCGTCCCGGACGTGCCATGATGTGCCCGTCCGACGGCATGCGCCGCGGGCCCCCACAACTCCATACCGGCCGCTCGAACCCGCGCGGGAGAGCCCGGAGTGCCGTTCAGGTACAGCCGGCGCCGAAGGAGCAAGTCCTCCCCGGAATCTCTCAGGCACCCCTACCGCACGGGTTAGGCACATCTGGAAAGCGGCGCCCGGCCCTGTCGTGCGCCCACCCACGGTGCAAGCCGTCATGCTGTCCCCCAAGCTGGAAACAGCTGCGGGCGGCGGGCGGTGAAGCTCTCAGGTTCGACGACAGATGGGGAGACCCACGCCGCCGCATGCCCGCGCGCAGGGTCGGCCCCCACCGGGTCCGGTCCGGCGCGTGCACCCCTGAGTGCCCCGACCGAGGAGTTCCTGGCCATGTCGTCCCTCCGCCTGACCGCGCTCGACGCGCTGCACCGCGCCCTCGGCGCGACCATGACCGACTTCGCCGGCTGGGACATGCCGCTGCGCTACGGCAGCGAGCGCGAGGAGCACCTCGCGGTCCGCACCCAGGCCGGTCTGTTCGACCTCTCGCACATGGGCGAGATCACCGTCACCGGCCCGCAGGCGGGCGAGATGCTGGACCACGCGCTGGTCGGCTTCGTCTCCGCGTTGGGCGTGCTGCGCGCCCGCTACACCATGATCTGCGCCGAGGACGGCGGCATCCTGGACGACCTGATCGTCTACCGCCTGCGCGAGGACGCCTTCCTGGTCGTCGCCAACGCCTCCAACGCCCAGCTGGTCCTCGACGAGCTGATCGCCCGCGCCAAGGGCTTCGACGCCGTCGTCACCGACGACCGCGACACCTACGCGCTGATCGCCGTCCAGGGCCCGGAGGCCACCGGCATCCTGGCGAAGACCACCGACGCCGACCTGCCCGGCCTGAAGTACTACGCGATCCTCCCGGCCCGGGTGGCCGACCGCGACGTGCTGCTCGCCCGCACCGGCTACACCGGTGAGGACGGCTTCGAGATCTTCTGCCGGCCGGCCGACGCCGAGGCGGTCTGGCAGGCGCTGACCGCCGCGGGCGAGGGCCACGGCCTGATCCCGTGCGGCCTGTCCTGCCGCGACACGCTGCGCCTGGAGGCCGGCATGCCGCTGTACGGGCACGAGCTGTCCACCGACCTCACCCCGTTCGACGCCGGCCTGGGCCGGGTCGTCCGCTTCGACAAGACCACCAACGAGGGCGCCTTCATCGGCCGCAAGGCGCTGGAGCAGGCCGCCGCGGCGGCCGAGACCAACCCGCCGAAGGTGTTGGTCGGCCTGGTCTCCGAGGGCAAGCGGGTTCCGCGCGCCGAGTACACCGTGGTCTCCACCGAGGGCGAGCCGATCGGCCGGATCACCTCCGGCGCGCCGTCCCCGACCCTGGGCAAGCCGATCGCGATGGCCTACGTCGACGCCGCCCACGCCGCCCCCGGCAGCACCGTCGCGGTGGACGTGCGCGGCAAGCACGAGCCCGTCCAGGTCGTGGCGCTGCCGTTCTACAAGCGCGCCCGCTGAGCCTTCGCCGAGACCCCCGTTTTTCCGTTTGCGCACGTCGCGGCCGTCCGCGCGGCGGCCCGCTTCGTCGTACCCGCTTCCCATCCTGGAGAATGACGCCATGAGCAACCCCCAGCACCTGCAGTACACCAAGGAGCACGAGTGGCTGACCGCGGCCGCGGACGGTGTCTCCACGGTCGGCATCACGGAGCACGCCGCCACCGCCCTCGGTGACATCGTCTACGTGCAGCTGCCCGAGGTCGGCGACACCGTGACCGCCGGCGAGACCTGTGGCGAGCTGGAGTCCACCAAGTCGGTCAGCGACCTGTACTCCCCGGTGACCGGCGAGGTCACCGACATCAACCAGGACGTCATCGACGACCCGGCCTCCGTGAACGCGGACCCGTTCGGGAACGCCTGGCTGTTCAAGGTGCGCGTCGAGGCCACCGACGAGCTGCTCAGCGCCGACGAGTACGACGCGCTCATCAACCCCCAGGGCTGAGCCACCCGACGGGACGGGCCGCGCACGGCGGTCCGCCCCGCCCCGGCCCCTTTCCCTCCTCCTCCCGGGAAGACCACACCATGACGGTTCTCAACCAGTCCCTGCACGCCCTCGACCCGGAGATCGCCGCCGCGGTCGACGCCGAGCTGCACCGCCAGCAGACCACCCTGGAGATGATCGCCTCCGAGAACTTCGCCCCGGTGGCGGTCATGGAGGCCCAGGGCTCGGTGCTGACCAACAAGTACGCGGAGGGCTACCCCGGCCGCCGCTACTACGGCGGCTGCGAGCACGTCGACGTGGTCGAGCAGATCGCGATCGACCGCATCAAGGCACTGTTCGGCGCCGAGCACGCCAACGTCCAGCCGCACTCCGGCGCGCAGGCCAACGCCGCCGCGATGTTCGCGCTGATCCAGCCGGGTGACACCATCCTGGGCCTGAGCCTGGCCCACGGCGGTCACCTGACCCACGGCATGAAGATCAACTTCTCCGGCAAGCTCTACAACGTGGCCGCGTACCACGTGGACGAGAAGACCGGCCAGGTCGACATGGCCGAGGTCGAGCGCCTCGCCAAGGAGCACCAGCCGAAGCTGATCATCGCCGGCTGGTCGGCCTACCCGCGCCAGCTCGACTTCGCCGCGTTCCGCCGGATCGCCGACGAGGTCGGCGCGCTGCTCATGGTGGACATGGCGCACTTCGCCGGCCTGGTGGCCGCCGGGCTGCACCCGAACCCGGTGCCGTACGCGGACGTGGTCACCACCACCACCCACAAGACCCTGGGCGGCCCGCGCGGCGGCGTCATCCTGTCCAAGGCCGAGTACGCCAAGAAGATCAACTCCGCGGTCTTCCCCGGCCAGCAGGGCGGCCCGCTGGAGCACGTGATCGCCGGCAAGGCCGTCGCCTTCAAGGTCGCGGCCTCGGAGGAGTTCAAGGAGCGCCAGCAGCGCACCCTGGACGGCGCCCGCATCCTCGCCGAGCGCCTGCTCCAGGCCGATGTGGCCGAGGCCGGCGCCAGCGTGCTCTCCGGTGGCACCGACGTCCACCTGGTCCTGGTCGACCTGCGCAACAGCCAGCTCGACGGCCAGCAGGCCGAGGACCGTCTCCACGAGGTCGGCATCACCGTCAACCGCAACGCCATCCCGAACGACCCGCGCCCGCCGATGGTCACCTCGGGCCTGCGCATCGGCACCCCGGCCCTGGCCACCCGCGGCTTCCAGGCCGAGGACTTCCGCGAGGTCGCCGACATCATCGCCGAGGCGCTCAAGCCCGCCTTCGACGAGACCGTCGCCACCGCACTGAAGGCCCGGGTCAGCGCCCTGGCCGACAAGTACCCGCTGTACCCGAACCTCTGATCACTCCGGTGATCGTTCGGGCGGGGTGACCGGCCTCACCCCTCCGGCGTACCTGGCACCCCGGGGCACCGCGCACACTGGACAGTGCGCGCGGTGCCCCGTCCCGTGTCGGCCCCTCCCTGCCCGCAAGTCCTTCCACGAGACCAGACAAGGACGTCCCCCGTGGCCATCAGCGTCTTCGACCTCTTCTCCATCGGCATCGGCCCGTCGAGCTCCCACACCGTGGGCCCGATGCGCGCCGCCCGGATGTTCGCCCGCCGACTGCGCTCCGAAGGCCTCCTGGACGGGGTGACGGGGGTGCGCGCCGAGCTGTACGGCTCGCTCGGCGCCACCGGCCACGGCCACGGCACCCCGAAGGCCGTCCTGCTGGGCCTGGAGAACGCCTCGCCCCGCACCATCGACGTCGACCAGGCCGACAAGGACGTCGAGCGGATCATCGCCGAGAAGCGGATCAACCTGGTCGGCGAGCACACCATCGACTTCGACCCGGACACCCAGCTGGTCCTGCACCGCCGCCGCTCGCTGCCGTACCACGCCAACGGCATGACCCTGTGGGCGTACGCGGCGGACGGCTCAACCCTGCTGGAGAAGACCTACTACTCGGTCGGCGGCGGCTTCGTCGTGGACGAGGACGCGATCGGCGCGGACCGGGTCAAGCCCGACGACACCGCGCTGAAGTACCCCTTCCGCACCGGTGACGAGCTGCTGCGGCTCAGCCGGGAGACCGGCCTGTCGATCTCCGGCCTGATGCTGGAGAACGAGAAGGCCTGGCGCAGCGAGGAGGAGATCCGGACCGGTCTGCTGGAGATCTGGTCCGTGATGCAGGAGTGCGTGCGGGCCGGCATGTCCCGCGAGGGCATCCTGCCGGGCGGGCTGAAGGTCCGCCGCCGGGCCGCGTCCGGCGCCCGTGCGCTGCGCGCCGAGGGCATCGGGCCGGCCAACGCGATGGAGTGGGTGACCCTCTACGCGATGGCCGTCAACGAGGAGAACGCCTCCGGACGCCGGGTGGTCACCGCGCCGACCAACGGCGCCGCCGGGATCATCCCGGCCGTCCTGCACTACTACCTGAACTTCATCCCGGGCGCCGACGACGACGGCATCGTCCGCTTCCTGCTCGCGGCCGGCGCCATCGGCATGCTCTTCAAGGAGAACGCCTCCATCTCCGGCGCCGAGGTCGGCTGCCAGGGCGAGGTCGGCTCCGCCTGCTCGATGGCCGCGGGCGGCCTCGCCGAGGTCCTCGGCGGCACCCCCGAGCAGGTCGAGAACGCCGCCGAGATCGGCATCGAGCACAACCTCGGCCTCACCTGCGACCCGGTCGGCGGCCTGGTCCAGATCCCCTGCATCGAGCGCAACGGCATGGCGTCCGTCAAGGCCGTCACCGCGGCCCGGATGGCCCTGCGCGGCGACGGACGGCACCACGTCTCGCTGGACAAGGCGATCAAGACGATGAAGGAGACCGGGGCCGACATGAAGATCAAGTACAAGGAGACCTCGCGCGGCGGCCTCGCCGTGAACGTCATCGAGTGCTGATCACCCGCTGATCCCGACAGCCTGACGGCCCCCGGCGGAGTCCTGCTCCGCCGGGGGCCGTTTCGCGTGCCTCGTAACGCCTCAGGCCTTCGTCTCCGCCCGGGCTTCGGCCGGGGCATCGGCCGGGGCATCGGCCCGGGCATCGGCCCGGGCATCGGCCCGGGCATCGGCCCGGGCATCGGCCCGGGCATCGGCCGGGGCATCGGCCGGGGCATCGGCCGGGGCATCGGCCCGGGTTCCGGCTCCGGCCGGCTGCTGGGCCCGGCTCGGGCGGACCAGGCAGGCGAGGGCCGTCGCCGCGGCCGCCAACAGGACACCGCCCACGACCGTGCCGTGCAGGCCGCCGGTGACCGCCGCCCCGACGGCGTCGCGGACCTCCGCCGGGAGGCCGTCGAGGGATGACGGGGTCAGCCCGCCGCCGGTGAGCCGGCCGGCCTCGGCGGACCCGAGGCGCTCCGTGAGGGAGTCCGTGAGCCGCGCCGTGTAGACCGCGCCGAGCGCCGCCATGCCGAGCGAGCCGCCGATGCTCCGCAGCAGCGTCACCACGCCCATCGCCGCGCCCATGTCCTGGGGCGGCACGGCCCCCATCGAGGTCAGCAGGGTGCTCTGCATCACCAGGCCAAGGCCGATCCCGGCAACGGCCGTGAGGGCCGCGGCCAGGGCGATCGGGGTGTCGGTGCGCAGGAGCAGCAGCAGTGCGCCGCCGACCAGGGTGAGCGCGCCGCCCAGCAGCGGGTAGCGCCGCTCGCCGCCCGGCCGGCCCATCAGCCGCGCCGTCACCAGCTGGGTGCCCATCATGCCGAGCATCAGCGGCAGCAGGAGCAGGCCGCCGGCGGTGGGTGAGGCGCCCCGGGCCAGTTGCAGGTAGAGCGGCAGGTAGCCGACCAGGGCGATCATCACCGCGCCGGCGAGGAAGCCGAGCACCTGCGCCACCGTGAAGTTGCGGTCGCGGAACAGCGCGGGCGGGATCAGCGGCCCGGGGGCGCGCAGTTCGGTCCGGACGAACCAGCCCAGCGCGACCAGCGCCACCAGCGCCGTGCCGAGGAGCACCGGGGAGGTCCAGGAGTAGGCGGCGCCGCCCCAGCTGCTGACCAGGGTGAGCGCGAGGATGCCGGTGGTCAGCAGGACGACCCCGGCCCGGTCGAACGGGGCGCGCACCCGCTCGGTCCGCAGCCGCACCCCGACGCCGACCGCGAGCAGCGCGACCAGCCCGACCGGCAGGTTGACGTAGAAGGCCCAGCGCCAGCTCAGCCGTTCGGTGAGGAAGCCGCCGAGCAGCGGTCCGCCGACGAAGGCGATCGGCATCAGCACGCCGACCACCGACTGCACCCGCGCCCGGTCGGAGGCGGGGACGAGCACCCCGATCACCGAGAGCGCGCCGACCATCAGCCCGCCAGCGCCGATCCCCTGGAGGCCCCGGAAGGCGATCAACTGCCCCATGTCCTGGGCGAGTCCGGCCAGCACCGAGCCCGCCAGGAACACCACCACCGCCCACTGGTAGGCGCCCTTGCGCCCGTACAGGTCGCCGAGCCGGCCCCAGAGCGGGGTGGCCGCGGCGGAGGTCAGCAGGTAGGCGGTGACCGCCCAGGAGAGGTGCTCCAGTCCGCCGAGGTCGCCGACGACGGTCGGCAGCGCGGTGCCGATGATCTGCCCGTCGAGGGCCGAGAGGAAGATGCCGAGCATCAGCCCGACAACACCGAGCAACGGCGGCTTGGGCCGCTCCTCGGACTGCCTCTCGGACTGCCTCTCGGCCTGGCCCTCGACCGGTTCCATGGCCATGGTCTCCGCCCCCTGCCCCGGCTCAGGCCGCGAACGGGCGGGCCCGGCGGGCGTCCCGCAGCGCCTGGGCCCACCAGACGAGCTGGTCGAGCATGGTCTTGGCGGCGGCGTCGGCGGCCGGGTCGATCGCCTTGCCGTCGGCGTCGAAGCGCTGGCCGGCGCCGTGGAAGCTGACCGTGTTGCGGATCGTCGCGGCGTTCAGCTCGGCCAGCACCACCCGGAGCTGTTCGACGGCCCGCAGGCCCCCGGACAGGCCGCCGTACGAGACGAAGGCGACCGGCTTGCCGTGCCACTCCCGGTTGTGCCAGTCGATGGCGTTCTTCAGTGGGGCCGGGAAGCTGTGGTTGTACTCGGGCGTGACGATCACGAAGGCGTCGGCCGCTTCCAGTCGGGGCGACACGGCGGCCAGCAACTCGGCTTCGCCCGGCGGAAGTTCGCCGCCGAAGGACGGGAAGGTGGTGGGCAGTGGGGTCTCCACCAGGTCGATCCGGTCGGCGGTCAGGTCGCCGTGGGCCTCCAGGTGGCCGAGCAGCCAGTCGGTGACCACCGGGCCGAAGCGGCCCTCGCGGGTGCTGCCGACGAGGACGGCGACCTTCAGGTGCCGCTCCTTCAGGTGCTGCTCCGTCAGGCTCTGCTCCGTGGACATGGGAATCCCCCTCCGGGACAACTGATGTGTACGGCGTATCTGTCGGATACAACGTACACATCGGCGCGTACGTCGTCCACTGTGGATACGCCGTACACGCGGAGTGCTACGGTGGGCCCGACCCCAGTCGGAAGGAGCCCGCCCCGTGCCCGCTCAGCAGACCCCAGCCGGGGACACCCCCACCGGCGGCGACAGGCCCCCGGTCTCGCTCTGGGAGCGCCTGGCCCGCCCGGCCCCCGCACCGCGCACCACCCTGACCCCGCAGCGGATCGCCGAGGCCGCCGTCGCCGTCGCCGATGCCGAGGGCCTGGAGGCCGTCACCATGCGCCGGCTCGCCGCCGAACTCGGCGTCGCCCCGATGGCCGCCTACCGGTACGTCTCCGGCAAGGACGAGCTCATCGAGCTGATGGTCGACTTCGTCTACGGCCGGCTCCCGCTGGGCACCCCCGCCGAGGGCTGGCGGGACACCATGCGCGCCCTGGCCCTCAACCTGCGGGCCATGCATCTGGCCCACCCGTGGACCGTCCGGACGGCCACCCCGTTCTCCCTCAGCCCCCACCAACTCGCCGTCCCCGAGCACGCGTTCGCCGCCCTGGCCGAACACGGCCTGGACGCCGACACCACCATGGCGGTGTTCCGCACCGTCACCGGCTACGTCCACGGCTCGGTCACCACCGAGGTCACCCTGAACGCCCTGCGCCGCGAACGCGGCTGGTCCGACGGCGACCAGACCCGGGCCGGCCTCGCCCCCCGGATGACCTGGCTGATGGGCACCGGCCGCTACCCCAACTACCGGCGCTACCTCCACACCGCCACCCGCAAGGACGACCCCGACTGGCAGTTCGAGACCGGCCTCGACTGCGTCCTCGACGGCATCGCCGCCCACTTCGCCCTCTGACCGGCCCGCACCGGAGGCCGGCCGGGCCGACGCCCTACTCCCCGGCCTCCAGCCGGGCGGCGACGGCACCCAGCCGCCCCATCGCACGGGCCACGCCCAGGCCGTCCATGTAGTCCCGGACGTGCACCAGCAGCCCGCCCCGGGCCCGCATCACCAGCAGGCCCGGCACGGTGAACGGCTCGCCGGTGCCGGCGTGCGTCCCGACCACCTGCTGCTCGACGGTGAGCACCTCCGGATCGGCCCCCGGGTGGACGGCCACCCCCCGGATCTCCCGCGGCCGCGCCGCGCTCGGGCCCCAGATCGCGCGGTACCCGGCCCGGATCTCCTCCCGTCCCCGGTACCGCTCGGGCACCCCGGGGAACAGGAACGGGAACTCGTGCACCCCGTCCTCCGCGTAGAGGTCGGCCAGGGCGTCCGCGTCCAGGTCGAGCATCGCCCGCCGGTAGCGGGCGAGCAGGTCGAGCGGGCCGGTGGCGTTGTCGGGCATGACGGGATTCCCCTCGTACGGCAAGGAAGTCGGCGGCCTCGGTCGGGCCCTCCGCCCGCAAGCCCAACAGACGGGACCATCGACGGCAACCGGCTTCCGCGAACTCGCCGCTGCCGCACGGGAAGTCGGCCCGGCCGACTTCCCGTGCAGGGGCGTCGGGCCTACCGCCGTCCCGGGAGCGCCAGGAAGGCCAGGCCGGCGGCGAGGACGGCGAGGCCGCACCAGGAGAGCGCCGGCAGGCGCTCGCCCAGGGCGGCCACTCCGAGTACCGCGGCGACGGCCGGTTCGGCGAGGGTCAGGGTGGTGGCGGTCTGGGCGGTGGTGTGCCGCAGGCCGCGGCCGAACAGCCAGTACGCGAGGAAGGTGGTGACCACCGCGAGGTGCAGCACCACGCCCGCCCCGCGCGCCGAGGCGAGCCACTCCAGGTCGCCCGCGAGCAGTACCGGCAGCACGATCAGCGCGCCACCGCCGAACATCGCGCCCATCACCCCGCCGGAGGGGTGTCCGGCCGTGATCAGCCGCCCGCCGATCAGCGAGTACCCGGCGTACGAGAGTCCCGAGAGCGCCGCCAGCAGCACCCCCAGCGGGTCCACCGCCCCACCGCCCCCGGCGAGTTCGGGGCCCAGCACCAGGAGCGCGCAGCCGAGCATGGCCAGCGCCGTGGCCCCGGCCCACCGCCCGCCCGGCCGCCCCTGCCGGGTGAGCCACCCGAGCAGCCCGGTGAACACCGGCGCGCTGCCGAGCGCGATCACGGTGGCCACCGCCACGCCCGTACGGCCGACCGCCGGGTAGAAGGTGACCGGATACCCGGCCACCGCGACCGCGCCGGCGGCGAGCAGCCAGCGTTCGCGCGGCCCGCACTCCCGGGGCAGCACGCGGGCGGCGCGGTCGGTAAGGAGCAGCAGCAGCCCGCCGAGCACCAGCCCGGCGGCCCCGATCCCCGCCGCCGGGGCCCCGTCGGGCGCCAGCGAACCGGCCGTCCCGGTGGTGCCCCAGAGGACGGCGGCGATCAGGATCGGCCCCGCGCCACCGCGCGGGCGGGTGCGGCGGGGAGCCGTGGGAAGGGAACGGGCGGGCGAGGACAAACGATTCGGCACAGTCGTGGACTTCCGTCGTCGAAAACCGTCGGGGGAACTGGTTCCGAGAACGGGCGCACGCCGTCGGCCCACGGCGGCCGCCATCGGGCCGGGCCGGGGTCGCAGGGTCAAGCCACCGAAGCGCGCGCCCGATCAGGCGCTGAGCGGTGGCAGCACGACGTGCCAGTACGGGTTCACGGGCCCGATGCTATCCGCCCGCACAGGAACCCGCGCAGGAAGTCGCGCAGGAAGTCGACAGGCCCGACTTCCTGCGCGGCCGCCACCGGACCGGGCCTGGGGCGCAGGCGCCCCACCCGCCCCCGGGACGCCGCCCCGCCCCTCCCGGGGGCGCGTCGCCGCACGCGTGCACCGACTGCCGGCCCGGGCCGCGACGTCCGGACGTAGCGGACCGTTCATCCACCCCTACGCTGAGTATCGACCCATCGACACATGCCGGAAGGACCCGCCCGTGCGCCGCTCCCGCCTCGCGTTGTCCCTGGTCCTGACCACCGTGGTCGCCTCCGGCCTGGTCGCCGTCGACACCGTTCAGGACGAGCCGTACCTGTCCGTCAGCCTGCCGGTGCTCCGCGACCCGCAGGCCCAGCAGCTGATCCACCGCATGACGGACCCGGTGCAGGACTGGGTGGAGTCCGGGGATCCGGCGGCCGTCGGCTATGCCGGGACGGTGATCGACCCGGCGAACCGGCACGCCGACATCTACTGGAAGGGCGAGGCCCCGGCCGAGGTCCGCTCCCTGCTCGACGCGAACGCCGCGAGCGCCGGCCCCGGCTACACCGTCGACGTCCACCGGAGCCCGTACTCCCGCGCCGAGATGCGCGCCGCGATCGACCGGTTCACCGCCGCCGTGGCGCGCGACGCGTGGACGTCGATCGGCCCGCAGGAGGACGGCGCCGCCATCGCGATCACGTACGCGCGGGCGAAGGCGAAGCAGCTGACCGGCGGTGACACGGCAGTGCAGGCGTACTCCCGGCAGGCCGCCGAGATCGCCGGGATGCCGGTGACGGCCGGCGTCGAGGAGACCCCGGTCGCACTGTCCGGCAGCCGGCACTCCGACAGCGCGCCGCACTACGCGGGTGCCGAGGTCAGCACCGGAAAGGCGTCGTTCTGCTCGACGGCGTTCAGCGGCTGGAAGGGCGGGACGAAGGTGGTACTGACCGCCGCGCACTGCGGCGGCGGCCGGTACTACAACGGCACCGGGAGCTACATCGGCGACCTGTCCTCGGTCGGGGACGGCCTGGACGTCGGCATGATCGCGATCAACGGGAGCGGCGGCGGCCGGTTCTACGACGGCGCCTGGTCGGACAGGGGCGGCTCGTCCCGGCACACGTACGGCGCCGGGCGGAACAACGTCGGGGACCTGATCTGCCTCAGCGGTGCCCAGTCGGGGTGGAAGTGCGACGTGCAGATCAAGCGGGTCGACGTGGAGACGACGAACGACGAGGGCACGAGGATCAAGCCGGTGGACGTCGCGGAGTCGAAGGGCGGCGACCGCCGGGCGATCGCCGCGAAGGGCGACAGCGGCGGCCCGGCAGTGGCGAACCCGTCCGGCCCGAACGGCGACATGGAGGCCCGCGGCGTGATCGTGGCCGCCCGGTCGGAGGTCGGCTGCCCGGCCGGCTCCACGGCGCACCCGACGACCTGCTACGCGCAGGTGATGTACGTGCCGATGACCCCGGTGGTGAACCGGATGGGCTTCTCGATCTCCTGACCCCGGCGGTCGTCGGCGGGCCGCGCTGCGTGAGAAGTCGGCCCGCCCGACTTCTCGCGCAAGACCGGACGGCTGTGCGAGTCGTCAGCACCGTTCTCCGTCACGGCTGAGCCTCGCCACCTCCGATGGCGAGCGCGAGCTTCCACATGCCGGTGGACGGATTGACCTCGTGCTCCGTCCCGAGTTCGGCCAGTTTCTTCGCCCGGCTCGCTGCCAGTCGCCAATGCGGCTCGTAGACGTCGAACTGCATGCCGACCTTGTTGTATCCGGACGGGAAGGTTCTCTCCAGGACTGGCAGGAGTTCCCTGAACGAACGGGCCGGGCGGCGGTACTCCGTGAAATGCAGCAGAAGCCACACCTCGAAGCACGGATTGGAGAACGCCACCTCGATGTTCTTCTTCCGCGCCTCGGCCACGACCTGCCCCAGGTTGGGGAATTCGTCGACGTCGAGCACGCACCACACCTCGTCGTACTCGCCATCGGCCTGGTCACGCAGGAACTCGGCACGGTCGACGACCTGGGAGGGCGACTTCGGATGCTCGGCTATCTTCACGGAGACCGCGGAATTTCGAGCACTCGACTTCAGCCCCTGGAGGCAGTCGCGTTCGGTTACCTCCGCGCCACAGACCACCAGAAGCCTCTGCTTCGACTCCCGGTGTCCCGCCCGCCTGGTCAGTGCTGTGTCAAAACAGGGACGCTTGCGTCCGCTCGGCTTCGCCGCCCTTGCCATCATCGTCCCCCCGCGCCGCCACGGCGCTGGCAAAATCGTCGTCGATGTACGGAACGCCGCCGTAACTCCCACTGAGATACCGCCGCTCGCGGTTCTCCTCCTGGCGCGGCTTGAAGTCGGCGAGGGCGAACAGCTCGGTCTCACCGTGTTCGTTCTTCTCCACGAACCAGACCTGGTCCCGCCGCAGGACGTCCTCACCGTCGGTTCGGCCGAGCAGGCTGGCGTCGTGCGAGGTGAAGATCAGCTGGGCGCCGTTCGGATTGGTCGCGGACTCCTGGAAGAGACCGATAAGGCGCGCGGTCAGGATCGGGTGGAGACTCGAATCGATCTCATCCACCACGAAGGTCCCACCTCGGCGGAGCGCCCCCATGATGAGGGGTGCTTGCCGCAGCAGAGCCCGCGTGCCCTCTGACTCCTCGGACACGTCCATCCTGACGATCCCGTCGCGCCCACGATGTCCTATCCATGGGCGCATGACCTCGCGCGGCCCGTGCTCTTCGAGGTCTGCCAACCGCCACTGCGGAATGCGCGCACCGTAGCGCTTTCGCAGCTCTTCCTCATCGACCAGCACGCGCTCCGTGCCGCATTCGGCGATCCCGAGATCCGCGGCACGCAACAGCCCGATGAATTCCGGGTGCCGGTCCGGGTTCTCAAGGATTCGCACCGTACCGGTGCCGCCCACACCCAGTAGCCGCCGGCTGCACTGGAGACTTCGGGCGAACCAGTCGTACACCGGGCGGAAGTCGTCCTGCCGGGAGCGGGCGGCGAGGGACATGAAGAGGACGTTGGGCTCGGTGATGTTCTCGACCAGCTCCAGCTCCCGCCGGTGCTGCGAGTCGCCGATCTCCAACCCGTCGGCCGAACGCTCGAAGATCTTGCGCTTCCTGCCGTGGGGGAAACTGTGCAGCCACTCGTCGACCACCTGCTCGTCGTCCACGCTGAACCCGTAGGTGTAACGAATTCCGTCGATCAGCAGGTCCACCACGTACCAGGACGGCTCCCCGCGTGCCGCCTCTTCGAGACGGAAGGGTTGACGGGCCACGCCCCCGCCCGGCTCCGCGTCGCGGTGCGAGCTGACGACCATCCTGCCCATGTACTCCAGCGCGTCGATGAGATTCGACTTACCAGCGGCGTTGGCTCCGAAGATACCCACCACAGGGACCGCTTCCCAGTGTGTCCCGGACGGCCTGTCCGCGTCATAGACCGGGTTCAGCTGGAGTGATTGCTCGTCTCTGATCGAGCGGTGGTTCGCGACTCTGAAGTTCAGCAGCATCTGTGATCCCCCCTTCGCGGGCTGTCGGGCCTTTCCGTGCAAATGAATCGCGCAAACAGGCCTTCGGCAAGCCTGCACAGGCCCTCACACGCCGCTGACCTCCCCGGGAGTCGCAGGCCTCACACACCCGACTCCCGAGCCCGGCGCGAGAAGTCGGCCGGGCCGACTTCTCGCGCAACGCACGTCAGGTGGAGGGGCCGGGCGTGATCGCTCGGACGCCGGGCGGGTCCGCGAATCAGACGGCGGGCCACTCGGTCGGCATGTCGTCGAGCAGGGCACAAGCGGATGCGTCATTGGCCGCAAAGTCCCCGTCCCGCCCGAGTCCGATGGGCCAGCGCGGGCCGGTGTCCGGGTCGCCCTGCCACGCCCACTGGGAGTCGGGGGTGACGGTGACGCCGTAGTCGTACAGATCGGGACGCCCCAGGTCCTCCCACTGGGACCAGGCGGCCAGCAGTTCGTCGCCGAGGCGGCGCGGCCCGCCCTGGAGGAGCAGCGGCCGACCGTCCGTGCCCGGGCGGATCTCGGCCCATGAGCGGTCCCCGTCGTGGACCAGGGCGGCCGGCCCGTCCGCGCTCTGTTCGGTGAACAGCACGGCCTCCGGGACGGCGACGCGCAGCGCGAACCGGAGGTGCCAGTCCTCCAGGCCGGCCGGGTCGCGGTCCAGTGCCCGGCGGGTCTCGGGTTCGGCGTCGCCACGCACCTGCGCGTACGCGGCGGGGCCGGTGCTCGGCTGGGCCGGGCCGGTCCGGTCGCCCATGAACTGGGCCAGGCCGTGGACCCGGCCGTGGGCGGCGGCACCGTCGTCGGCGACGGTGAGGGCGACGTACCCCAGCCGCCCCCAGGGGTAGACGATCCGTCCGCCCGGCCGGACCGCCGCCACCCAGGACCAGGGGACGGTCTCGACGGCGTAGGCGGCGTGGAGGCGGTCGACCGGGCCGCCGCCCGGCACCCCGCCGCCGGTACCGTCCCCGGCCGTCGCCTCGACGTCGAGCCCGGCGTCCGCGAGCCTGGCCCGGGCGAACGCGGCCAGGTGCTCGTCGACCTCGGTGGTGACCACCCGGCCCGGCCCGGCCCGCCAGGCGGACAGCGCCGCAGTCCAGCCCTGCCCGGTGCCGATGTCCCACACCCGGTGCCCCGGCTCCACCCGGAGGCTGTCCAGCATGTCCGCCACCACGGAGGGTGCGGACAGCGACGACGACGGGAGGCCGCCGGTGAGCTGGGTGACGGCCGGCGCATCGACGCCGGAGTACAGCTCGGCGGCCCACCTGTCCCGGTCCTCCGCGCGGTCGATCGGCACGTAGGCCCAGCCGTCCCACCACCACAACCGGTCCGGCGCGAACCGGTCGCGCGGCAGCACGGCGAAGGCGTCGCGCAGCCACGGCGAATCCTCCGGCCACGCCCCACGCCGCTCCATCTCCACGTACAGGCCTGCCCGGTACCCGGCCAGGCCCCCGTCGTCGCTCGTCATCACTTCTTGTGCTTGCCGTTGCTCGGCGGCGGCGGGGTGACCTTCCCATCGGCGTTGTTCGGCGGCGGAGTCCCCTGGCTCGGGTCCGGCGGCGGCTTCGAGTGCTCTCCCATGCTGTTCTCCTGTCGCTGGGACGGACACAACCGGTTGCCATCCTGACGCCGCATCGCATCCGGAGGCAGGGGCGTGCGGGAGCGGCCATGGGCGCGCCCGGTGGCCTTTGCCCTGTTCGGAGGGCGTCGTCATGGTTCACTCCGAATGCCGACGGCCCTGAGGTCGAGGCATCGGCTGGTTGACGAGAAACATGAGTGGAACCTGCTCGGCATCGACCGCGAACACCCGCGGTGTCCCTGGGCGTTCTGTCCCGTGAGGCTGGGGACGCGGCTGCCACCGGCGGCGTCGGCGCCCGGAAAACCCCGGCGGGCCTTCCGGGCGCTGACGTAGGATCCGGCCCCGTGCAGAGTGACGATACGACCACCTTCGAGGGTGCCCAGGGGGCCGAGAGGCCCAGCGGTCTCCGGGCGATCTGGGCGAACACCCTGGAGCCGGTGGCTCCGCTGCCCTGGTACCGGCGGGTGCCGCGCAAGGCTCTGATCGCGGCGGTCGTGGTCGTCGGCCTGTTCGCCGCGCTGACCGTCGCGGCGGTGACCGGGGCCGGCGCCCCGACACGGCACCGGATCGTGCTCGCGGACCGGATCGGCGACCAGGTGCGGCTCCCGGACGAGGACAGCACCCTGGCCCTGCGCGCCGACATCGAGCGGCAGATGACGGCCCTGCGGCCGTACCGGGAGCTGACGGTGGCCGGCTACGGCGCCGCCGGGTCGACCGAAACCACGCTGACCGTGATCGGGCTGACCGGCAGCTTCCCGGACGTCCGGCGGGAGCTGGACAAGTACTTCGGCACGCAGACGATGAGCGACCCGTCGGGCGAGACGGTGGTCGACCGCCAGGACTACCCGGCCGGCCCCCTCGGCGGCGCGCTGGACTGCGCGGTGCTCGACTACCCGGCCGCGTCCCTCACCACCTGCGCCTGGGCGGACGGCACCACCGTCGGCATCGTCGTCGACGAGACGGGCGCCGGCGAGCCCGAGGAACTGGCCCTGCGCACACTGGACATCCGGGCCGCCGTCGAGGTCGAGGCGAAGGACTGACCGACGGCCCGCCGGAACTGTCGGACACGCCGTGGGGCCGCCGGAATGAAACCCAGCCTTGTGGACCCGGCGGCGCTCACGACGGAGACGGCCGTGCAGATACGGACGTGGCGAGTCGACGAGGACTTCACCTGGCGCTCCGTGGCCCGGGCCGCCACCGACCGGTGGGGCTCCGGGTACGGCAGCAACCAGATCTACGGCAGGGACCTCTGCGTGGCCGCCGCGAAGGTGCTGGGCGAAGACCCCGACCGGGAACCGTGGAACTGACCCCCAGGGGTGAGCACAGGAAGTCGGGCGGGCCGACTTCCTGTGCGGGCGGCGACCCTTGTGGTCAGTCGCGGGCCGGTGGCGGGGACCACAGGCCCAACCACTGGTCGGCGCCGAAGGCCTCGAAGCGCTCGACCTCGGTGAAGCCCAGCTTCGCCGCGAGGCGCATCGAGGGGAGGTTGGCGGTCTGGGTGGCGAGCACCACCGGCTCGCCGGGGAGCACGCCGGCGAACCAGTCGAGTACCGCCGCACACGCCTCGGCGGCGTAGCCGCGCCCCCACGCCTGCGGCAGGAACAGGTAGCCGAGCTCGGCCCTCTCGCCGACCCTGCCGACACGCCCCGCCTCCTTGCGCAGCAGGACCTGGCCGATCGTCTCCCCGTCGAGATCGACCGCGAAGATGCCGGGGCTGCGGCCGGGCGCCCCGGGCATCCCGCGCTCGATCTCGTCACGCGGCCGGGCCCCACCGAGGTAGGTGTTCACCTCCGGCGAGGCCAGCAGCTCGATGAACGCCGCACGGTCACGGGCCTCGGGCTCGCGGAGCACGAGCCGCTCGGTCCTGATCGGGGCGGACGGCGGCCAGGGAAGGGGGCGCACGGTGGTCTCCTGATCCTCTCGGGCGGCGACTTCCGGCGCCGTCGAAGATCAGGACGCGCTCCGGCGCGACGCCAGTTGCGTGCGCCCGGAGAACGGCCTCAGCCGTGCGGGTTGGCCGGGGTGGGGAGGGCCAGTTCGCACCAGACGGTTTTGCCGATGTAGCCCTCACCGCGCAGGTGGGCGCCCCAGGAGGTGGAGAGGGAGGCGACGAGTCCGAGGCCACGACCCGACTCGTCGTCGAGGGTGGCGTGGCGCAGGGTCGGGAGCGTGGCGTTCGCATCGGAGACCTCGATGCGGAGGAGGGAGTCGGTGGGGAGAAGGACGCGGACGCCGATCATCCGGTCGCGCTGGGAGCGGGCGTGACGGCAGGCGTTGGTGACGAGTTCGCTGAGGAGGACCAGCCCGGTCTCGGCGGAGTCGACGGGCACCTCCCACTCGAAGGCCTGCCGGATGAAACGGATCCGGGCACGGCCGGCGCTACGAGGGAGGCGGGGGAACATCCACTCGACGACATCGACGGGCTGAGTGAGCATCAGAGTCCTTGGGGGGCGTACGGACGGCTTCACTCGGGAGAGCTGAGTTCGGCCATTTCACCCTTCAAGCGTCGGCAGCCGGGCATAGCCTCAGCAGTTACGCGATACGTACAGCGAGAGCTTGAACCGCCCTGCGACCAGGGCAGGGAGGAGCACGGGGCCGTGAGCACGCCGAAGGAAAACCCGATGTCGTGGAAGTACTGCGGCGACCAGCTCAAGCGGTGGCGTACGAAGGCGGGAGTGACCCGCGAGCAGTTGGCCAAGGAGGCCTGCTACGACATCGAGAGCGTGCGGTCGATGGAGGCGGGGAGGCGGAAACCGTCGCTCAAGCTGCTTCAGACGGCGGATGAACTGTGTGACGCGAAGGGGATGCTGCTGGGGGCGGCGGACTACCTGGCGCCCGAGAAGTTCCCGTCCTACTCGCAGGGCTACACGCATGCCGAAGCCGATGCGATCGCGATCCACACATATGAAGCGCTGCTCATCCCGGGACTCCTCCAGACCGAGGAGTACGCCCGAGAGCTGATCGGCCACGCGTGCCCGCCCCTGGACAACGAGACGGTTGACGTCCGGGTCGAGGCTCGAATGCAACGCCAGGCGAAGCTGACGAGCTCCCCACCGGCATTGTTCGGCTTCGTGATCTACGAAGCCGCGTTGCGGGCGAAGGTCGGCAGTTCGGACCTCATGAAGAGGCAGCTCGCGCACATCATCGAGAGGAGCTGCCTGCGCAACGTCGCCATTCAGGTGCTTCCCGCGAACCGTGCGGCGTACCCGGCCCTCACCGGGCCCATCATCCTGCTGGAGACGGCCGACCACGAGCAGCTGGCATACGTGGAAGGGCACCGAACGGGCGCACTGCATGCCGATCCCGACAAGGTGAACGTGATCACGCAGCGACATGGCATGATCCGCATGCAGGCCCTCAGCACTGAGGAATCCGTAGAGTTCATCAGGAAAGTCTCGGAGGAGCTATGAATGCTGATGCCGAGTGGTTCAAGTCCAGCTACAGCGACGACAATGGCGGCGCCTGCGTCGAAATCGCCATCTCCTGGGTGAAGTCCAGCTACAGCGGAACAGAGGGCGGCAACTGCGTCGAAGTCGCCCCCTCCCCCTCCTCCATCCACGTCCGCGACTCCAAGGACAAGGCCGGCCCGACCCTCGCCTTCTCCCCCGCCGCCTGGTCGGCCTTCGTCGCCTTCGCGGCCGAAGCTCAAGCCGCCAAGCCCGAGTGACCCCTTAGTGGAACGGGTGGGTAACCACCTTCCAACCACCCCCGCACGCAGCAGATATGACTTATCGTCACGACTTCTCCACAGGCAGTTCCCCCATGTAGCGTGCGCACTAACGAAACAACCCCCGCCGGTGCAGCAACACCGAACGGGGGTCTGACCGGCACGATCGAAGAGGGTTCGATCCTGTGGCTACCCACGACTCTACCGTCATGGCCTCCCCCGGATACGGCAAGCAGTCGGCCCCCGGGCAACTCCCCCCGGCAGCGGACGACTTCACTCACCTCCCGGCCCGCGAGGCATACCTCGCCAGCCTGATCAACCAGCTTCCCGACGGCGCCGCGATGGACGTGAAAACCCTCGCCGCGCACCAGCCCCTCTTCGGGCAGATGGCCGTCCGCTCGGCCCTCAACAAGCTCTCCACCGCAGGTCACCTGCGCCGCGTCCGGGAACGGGTCAACGCCGAGCACCCCCAGTGGGTGTTCCGCACCTACTTCTCCCGGACGCCCCGCTCCGACGCTTGGTGGAACCACTTCCTCGCCACCGGGGGCGCCGGGGAGGCGTCAACGGATTCCGCACCCGATCCCCCGGAAGAGCGAACGCGCAACCGCGCCCCCCTCACCTCGGTCGCCTACGCCGCCCTCGCCGGCCTCGGCATCGCGGACGCCCGCCTCTCCCTCTCCGCCACCGACTGCGAAGCGCTCGAACCGCTCGCCGCCGAGTGGTTCGCCCGGGGCGCCACCCTGGCCCTCTTCATGAACGCCCTCACCTCGGGCCTGCCCACCCCGGTCCACAGCGCGGCGGCCCTCACCCGGCGCCGCCTGATCGACAAGCTTCCGCCCGAACGCCCGCAGCCGCCGGAAGCCGTCCGCATCCCCGAGTGCACCGACTGCCGAACCCCCTGCCGACCGCAGGTCCTCCTCGGCGGCCTCTGCCGCGCCTGCCGCAGCGGCGGAAACGCGATCCCACGGCCCCGCTCCGGCGGCCTCTCCCCGACCGCGGTCCGCGCGCACGCCGCGCGAGCCCGCCAAGCCATGGTCACATCGCCGCGATCGTGAATATTCACAGGCAATGGCGTTAACCTATGCAAAATCCAAAGGTGAACTAGGTAACAAGCCTTGCATTCCAAGACGCCTGGTTTGCCCGCATGCTGAGATCCGTGCGATAGTCGAAGCAGCCCAACGGCGGGCGACACCGCACGCCGCCCTGGGCCGATGACTTCGGCGGGCCCGACCTGGCACTGCCGACGCCCATCGCGCGGCACGCACCCCCTTGGCCGGCGCGATGACCTGCAAGGGCCCCCGCCCGCCGGACCACGGCGAAATCGGGGGCCTTGCGTGTTTTCCGGGAAAACCGTCGGACCCGCCCGGCCTCCAGAGCCACTCGGGCCCCGGAGCCGCCCCGGCCCTCAGGGCCGCTCGCGCACCTTCAGCTCGAACCAGACGCCCTTGCCCCGCGGCAGCAGGTCCGCGCCCCAGCGGTCGGCGAGGTCGTCGACGATCTTCAGCCCCCGCCCCCGCTCGTTCACCGGCCTGGCCTCGGCGAGGATCATGCAGGGCAGCGCCCGGGAGGAGTCCCGGACCTCGATCCGGAGCCAGCCGGGCTTGCGGCTGACGTGCAGGCCGATGGTGCGCCCGGCGGCGTGCCGCACCGCGTTGGCCACCAGCTCGCTGGTGAGCAATTCCCCGGCCTCCAGGCACTGGTGGAGCTCCCAGGACTCCAGGACGGAGAGCACCAGTCTGCGGGCCACCGGGCCCGACTCCGGCCGGGACGGCAGCCGCACCTCGTTGGGCGCCGACTGGTCGCACAGTCTGCCGGAGTACAGCTCCTCCAGCTCCTCGGAGGTGAGCCGCTCCAGCGCCGAGAGCCCGCCGCCCTGGACGTCGATCCAGGAAACCTCGGCCACCGCGCCGACCCCGGGAACCGATGACTGATCTGCTTCGCCCCAACCCGCCATGCGGACCATCATTGCGGAACGCAAGCAGCCGCGTACGGACAATGAGCAAACGATCTCCGCGAGTCGGCATATGCCGGAAGCAAGAAGGGGTCACCCGGGCCGACTTCCGTCAATCCCGGGTTGACCCCTCGCACGCCTCAGCAGCCGGTCACCAGTTGCTCCACGGCATGTTCCAGCCGCTCAGCCCGTTCGCCGGGTCGAGCGTCTCCTTCCGGATCGAGTTCTTCACGACCATCACGTCGCCGACCAGCGAGCCGTCGTAGAACTTGCCCATGGAGGTGTTGGCGCCGCCGCCCTCGACGTCCTTGAGGCCCACGCAGCCGTGGCTGACGTTGTCCTCGCCGAAGGTGCTGCTGCTCCAGTAGTTGCCGTGCACGTACGTGCCGGAGGTGGTCAGCCGCATCGAGTGCGGGACCTGGAGGTCGTACGGCGCGCCGGTCATCCCGGGCAGGGTGCTGGACTGCATCCGCACCACGCCCTCCTTGGACATGACCACCATCGTGCCGTTCCAGGTGGGGTGTTCGGGCGCGCCGGCACTGATGTCGATGTCGCTCGACACACCGTCCCGTACGACCGTCATCTTGTGTGCCGCGGCGTCAACCGTCGAAACCTGGGACCGCCCGATCGTGAAGGGCTCGTCCCGGTCCGCGCCGTACACCCCCGTGGCGATCTCGACGCTCTTGAGCCGGTAGTGCACGACCACCTTGGTCCCGGGCGTCCAGTACTGCTCCGGGCGGAAGTCCAGCCGGCGGTCGTCGAACCAGTGGCCCTTGACCACGGTGCCGTTGTCGGTCTGGAAGGTGATGCCCCGCAGGACCTCGTCCTTGTTCTTGACGTCCTTGCCGAAGTTCACCGAGACGATCATGCCGACGCCGTACGTGGCGTCGTTGTCCACGTTGTCGGAGGCCTTGACGAGCGCCGTCGGCGTCAGCGTGGTGAAGCTGCTGTCCGCCGTGGCGACCGCGCCGTTCGCGTCCGCGGCCATCGCGCTGACCTGGTAGGCGGTGCCCACCTCCAGGCCGGCCGTGGGCGTCCAGGAGGCGCCGTCGGCGGAGATGGTGCCGGGAACCTCCTTCCCGGCCCTGTCGCTCACCTTGACGGTGGTGAGCCTGCCCCCGGTCGCGCCGATCCTGAGCGCGTTCGGCGCCACGTCCACCGAACCGGCCTTGGGCTCGATGCTCACGGCGGCCGTGGAGACCTTCGGCACCGCGCTGGTGGGCGCCGCCGCGGGCGCCGTCGCCGTGGGCGCGGCAGCGGCCGCGCCGGCCCCCAGGTCGGCCTTGGCCGCGCCGCCCCCCGCACCCCCGCCGCCCCCGCCGCAGGCCGCCGTCAGCGTCATCGCCCCGCCGACCAGACCGACCGCCACCACTCTGCGTATCGACCTCAACGTCGATTCCCTCCCTCAGAAGATCCGAGAAACTCCCCGTGGACCCGACGGACCCGACCGGCCGCACGCACCCGGCCACCGGAAAGGTTGCGCCACGCGTGGGGCTGATCGCCCCGGAAACCGCGGCGGCCCGACCCCAACGGGTGAGGATCGGGCCGCGCGGCGAAGGACTCGCCGGAGGGCCCGGGTATCCGGGCCCTCCGGCGGGTAGGGCCTACCAGTTGGCCCAGTCCACGTTCCAGCCGCCCAGCCCGTTGGAGGGCGCGACGGTCTTCTCCTTGGTGTTCACGACCTTGATCGGGTCGCCGATCATCGAGTCGTTGAAGAACTTGCCCGCGACCGAGCTGTCGCTGCCGCCCTTCACGTCCTGCATCGACACGCAGCCGTGGCTCGCGTTGGTCTTGCCGAACGGGCTGGCCCAGTAGTTGCCGTGCACGAAGGTGCCGGAGGTGGTCAGCCGCATCGCGTGCGGCACGTCCTGGATGTCGTACTCGCCGCCGAGACCGACGGTCTGCGAGTTCATCCGGGTGACCTTCTCCTTGGACATGACCACCATCGTCCCGCCCCAGGACGGCGTGGCGTCCGCGCCCAGGGTGACCGGCAGGGTGGCGCTCTGGCCGTCCCGCTCCACGGTCATCTGGTGCGACTTGGCGTCCGCGGTGGAGATCATCGACCGGCCGATGGTGAACGGCTCGTCCTTGTCCACGTCGCCGTAGATGCCGGGCGCGACCTCGACGTTCTTGAGCCGGTACTTGACGGTCACCTTGGTGCCCGGCGCCCAGTACTGCTCCGGGCGGAAGTCCACCCGGCGGTCGCCGAACCAGTGGCCCTTGACCACGGTGCCGTTGCTGGACTCGATGCTGATGCCCTTGACGACGGCGTCCTTGTTCTTGACGTCCTTGTTGAAGTTCACCGAGACGATCATGCCGACGCCGTAGGTGGCGCCGTCGCTGATGTTGTCGTTGGTGGCGATCTTCTTGTCCGGCGTCAGGGTGGTGAACGAGGTGGTGGACGCGGCCACCAGGCCCTCGCCGTCCTTGGCCTGCGCGTTCACCTTGTACGCCATGCCGACCGCGAGCGCCCCCGCGGGCTTCCAGCCGGCGCCGTCCGGGGTGATCGCCCCATCGACCGGCTTGCCGTCCTTGTCGGTCACCTCGACCGTGGTGAGCTTGCCGTTGGAGACGGACACCTGGAGCCCGTTCGGCGGGACGTCCTGGGCACCGTCCTTCGGCTCGACGGCGAGCACCGCGGCCGAGGGCTTCGGCGTGGCCGACCCGCCCCCGTCCGCCGCGGCCGACGCCGAGGCCCCACCGCCGGCCGCCGAACCGCCCGAGCCACCCGAACCGCTGCCCTTGTCGTCATTGCAGGCGGCAGTGAGCAGCAGCACCCCACCCATGACCAGCGCCATCGCACTCCTGCGCCCGTAGCGGTTGGTGGTGCGTATCGCTGCCTCGGCCGTCTTACCCGTCTTCACGGTTTCTCCCCTCCCGGTATTCACTCACTTGACGCGTTGAGTGCCCCCATGAGTTGCACTGTCCGGCCGATCTTTCCGGCCGGACCCCGGACGCGCCGGAGCAGGATAACTAAGCCATCCGAGTGAAAGCTGAGGGGAGCCGGGTTGACGGCGTGTGAAGCAGCCGTGAAGTCGGGACGGAACGGGACGGAAACCCCTTACGGCACGGCCGGCACGGGCGCCGCAACCGTCGCAGTCGGCACGGGCGGCACAGCGGGCACGGGAACCACGGCCGACGGCCCGGCCGGCCCGGACACCACGGCCGGCGGAAGCCCGGCCGACGGAACCCCGGACCCGGACGCCCCGACCTACGCCGCCTGCGGCAGCGCGCTCCCCGCCACCCACTGCTCCCACGGCACGTTCCAGCCGTTGAGCCCGTTCTGCGGCGGCACGAAGTCCCCGGACGAGGCCGTCACCTCCAGCACGTCCCCCGGGATGGTGTGCTCGAACAGCCAGCCCGCCGGGGAGTCCTTGCTCGCCCCGCCCTTGGCGTCGGCCAGCCCGATGCAGCCGTGGCTGGTGTTGGCGGCGCCGAACACCCTCTGGTCCGCCCAGTAGTTGCCGTGCACGAAGGTGCCGGAGGTGGTGAGCCGCATGGCGTGCGGGACGTCCTTGATGTCGTACTCGTCGCCCATGCCGACGGTCTGCGAGTCCATCCGGGTCTCCCGGTACTTCTCCGACACCACCATCACACCCCGGTAGGTGGAGTGGTCCCGGCTGCCGCCGGAGACCTTGAGCACCCGGACCACCGTGCCGCCCTGGCCGGCCCGGACGGTCAGGGTGTGGGCGTCCAGGTCGACGGTGGAGACCTGCGCCCGGCCGACGGTGAAGTGCAGGTCCCGGCTCTGGGTACCGAACTCCCCCGGCGCGCCCTGCACGTCCTTGAGCCGCAGCGCCACCGTGACCCTGGTGCCGGCCGCCCAGTACTGCTGCGGGCGGAAGTCCAGCCGCTGGCCGTCGAACCAGTGCGCGGCCACCGGCACCGGCGGGTCCGCGGTGACCTGAACGGCCTTCTCCACCGCCGCCCGGTCGGTGATCGGACGGCTGAAGCGCAGCGAGACCGGCATGCCGACGCCGACCGTGGAGCCGTCCTCCGGGGTGAAGAAGGCCACGAGGGTGTGTGCCCGGGCGGCGGTCGTGAACGCCGAGTGCTGGGCCGCCTTCTGGCCCTGGTCGTCCTCGGCGACGGCGTCCAGGGTGAAAGCGGTGCCGAGCGGCAGCGGGCCGTCCGGCGCCCAGCCGGTGCCGTCCGGGGCGATCGTGCCGGGCACCTCGGTGCCCTTGGCGTCGGCCAGCCGGACGGAGACCAGCCGGCCCTGCGCGGCGTTCACCCGCACGGCGCCCTCCGGCTGCACGTCCTGCGCGCCGTCGGCCGGCGTCGCGGTGAGCACCGCCCGGGACGGCGCCGCCGGCGCGGTGCGCCCACCGGCCGCGGCCGCGTCCCCGTCCGGCAGGGCCGTGGAGCCACCGCCGCTGCAACCCGTCAGGACCGCCAGGCAGCAGGCCACCGCCGCCGCGCCCCGCGCCCACACCCGTCCTCGGCGCCGCATCCCGGGGCCCTCCCACTGTTCGCGTCCGACGCCGGGAACAACGAGGCGCATCGACGCGGGGACACGCCGATCGCCCCGGAATCCCCCCGTTCCGTCAACCCGCCACCCTGGCCGCCATCCGCCGGTAAGCCCCCGTTCAACGGCTTCCGATCTGCGCAATCCGGGAAGGAGAAGGTGAACGGGGTCCGGGACACCCCGCCCAGGGAGGGTGCGGCCATGGCGTCAGGGCAGGAGCTGGAAGCCGGGGTACGGCCGGTCGGCGGTCCGCACCGCACCGCCGAACCGCCCTGGCCCGGCAGCTGGCAGCCGCTCGGCGCCCGCTGCCGCACCGACCGGCGCGGCCGCCGGGGCACCAACTTCGCGCTCTGGGCGGCCGGCGCCGAGGCCGTCGAACTGTGCCTGTTCGACGAGGACGGCCGGGAGAGCCGGCACCACCTCACCGAGCAGGACGTCCAGGTCTGGCACGGCTTCCTCCCCGGCGTGCGCCCCGGCACCCGCTACGGCTTCCGCGTGCACGGCCGCTGGGACCCGTGGACCGGCGCCCGCTGGAACCCGGCCAAGCTGCTGCTCGACCCGTACGCCCGTGCCGTGGACGGCTGTTACACCTCGCACGACGCCGTCTGCTCCGCCGTCCGCAACTGGCCCGAGGCGGACGTCGCCGACACCGTCCGGGACAACCGCGACTCCGCGCCGTACGTGCCCAGATCCGTGGTCGTCCACGACGACGACGACTGGTCCGACGACCACCGCCCGAGGACCCCGTGGGCCGAGACGGTGCTCTACGAACTGCACGTGCGCGGCTTCACCATGCGCCACCCCGAGGTCCCGCCGCAGCTGCGCGGCACCTACGCCGGCCTCGCCCACCCCGCCGCCGTCGCCCACCTCACCCGTCTCGGGGTGACCGCCGTCGAGCTGCTGCCGGTGCACCAGCACGCCAGCGAGGACCACCTGCAGGCCCGCGGACTGGTCAACTACTGGGGCTACAACACGATCGGCTTCTTCGCCCCGCACGCCGGCTACTCCGCCTCCGGTTCCCGCGGCGGCCAGGTCGGCGAGTTCAAGCGGATGGTCCGCGCCCTGCACGCCGCCGGGATCGAGGTGATCCTGGACGTGGTGTTCAACCACACCGCCGAGGGCGGCGCACTCGGCCCGGCGCTCTCGCTGCGCGGCATCGACAACGCCGCCTACTACCGCCTCCCGCCCAACCGCCCCCGCGGCTACGCCGACTACACCGGCTGCGGCAACACCCTGGACACCCGCCGCCCCCAGGTGATCCGGCTGATCACCGACTCGCTGCGCTACTGGGTCGCCGAGATGGGCGTGGACGGCTTCCGCTTCGACCTGGCCGCCGCGCTGGCCCGCGGCGGCCCGAACGGCGGCGACGCCGTCGACATGGACCACCCCTTCCTCGCCGCCGTCGCCCAGGACCCCCTGCTCAGCCGGGTGAAGCTGATCGCCGAGCCCTGGGACGTGGGCCCGGGCGGCTACCAGGTCGGCGGCTTCCCCCCGCTGTGGGCCGAGTGGAACGACAAGTACCGCGACACCGTACGGGACTTCTGGCGCGGCGCCCGCCCGGACGTGCGCGAGCTCGGCTACCGCCTCTCCGGCTCCTCCGACCTCTACCAGCGGGCCGGCCGCCGCCCGGGCGCCTCGGTCAACTACGTGACGGCGCACGATGGTTTCACCCTGCGCGACCTGGTCTCCTACGACCGCAAGCACAACGAGGCCAACGGCGAGGACAACCGGGACGGCACCGAGGACAACCGCTCCTGGAACCACGGCGCCGAGGGCGAGACCGCCGACCCGGCGGTCAACTCCCTGCGCCTGCGCCAGCTGCGCAACCTGACGGCCACCCTGCTGCTCTCCGCCGGCGTCCCGATGATCACCGCCGGCGACGAACTGGGCCGCACCCAGGGCGGCAACAATAACGCCTACTGCCAGGACAACGAGGTCGGCTGGCTGGACTGGTCACTGCTGGAGCAGCCCGGCTGGCAGGAGCTGTGCGAACTCACCGCCCGGCTGGTCCGGCTGCGCCGGGCCCACCCGGTGCTGCGCCGCCGGGCGTTCTTCTCCGGCCGCGCCACCGCCCCCGACGGCCGGCCCGACCTCGTCTGGTTCACCCCGCGGGGCACCGAGATGACCGAGGCCGACTGGTTCGCGCCGACCGCCTGCCTCGGCATGCTGCTCTGCGGGACCGCGCTGTCCGAACGGGACGAGGCCGGGCTGCCGCTCAGCGACGACAGCTTCCTGCTGCTGCTCAACGCGGGCCACGAACCGGTGGTGTTCACCCTGCCCGGCGAGCCCCGGGCGGCACCGGCCGCCGAACGGGAGCCGATGACCGGACGGGAGACGCCGGCCGGACGGGAGACGGCGGCCGGCTGGGAGACTGTGGTCGACACCGCCGCGGGGCCGGACGGACCGTGCCCGCGCGGCGCCGTCGTGCTGGGCGGGCGCTCGCTGCGGCTGCTGCGCGCGCCCACCGTCTGAGGGCCCGGGCTCAGCCGCGGGCGTGCCCGAGCTCGACGTTCTCCAGCACCCCGATCGCGTCCGGCACCAGCACCGCCGCCGAGTAGTACGTGCTGACCAGGTAGGAGGCGATCGCCTTCTCGTCGATGCCCATGAACCGCACGTTCAGGCCCGGCTCCACCTCGTCCGGGATGCCGACCTGGGTGAGGCCGACCACGCCCTGGTTGTCCTCGCCGACGCGCATCGCGATGAACGCGGTGGTCTGCTGGTCGGACACCGGGATCTTGTTGCACGGGAAGATCGGCACCCCGCGCCAGGTCGGCCGCTGCTTGCCGAGGACGTCGACGGTGGACGGGTAGACGCCGGCCCGGTTGCACTCCCGCTCGAAGGCCGCGATCGCCCGCGGGTGGGCGAACAGGTAGTCGGTGTCACGGCGCATGCTCAGCAGCTCGTCCAGGTCGTCCGGGGTGGGCGCCCCGGCGCGGGTCTGGATCCGCTGGTCGAAGTCGGCGTTGCCGAGCAGGCCGAACTCCGGGTTGTTGATGATCTCGTGCTCCTGCCGCTCCCGCAGGGCCTCGACGGTCAGCCGCAGCTGCTCCTCGGTCTGGTTCATCGGCTGGTTGTAGAGGTCCGCGACCCGGGTGTGCACCTTGAGCACGGTCTGCGCGACGCTCAGCTCGTACTCGCGCGGCTTCAGCTCGTAGTCCACGAAGGCGCCGGGCAGCTCGTACTCGCCCCGGTGGCCGGCCGAGAGGTCGATCCTCGCCTCGCCGTGCTCGTTCTGCGCCTGCGCGATGTCGGCGGCGAAGCCCAGCAGCTGCTCGCGCAGCGGCTCGGAGCGGCCGATCAGCTCCTGGAGCACCGGCCAGGCCAGCGTCATCGCGACCCCGGAGGTGTTCGCCCGCACGGTGTACGGCCAGGTGCCGCCGCCCTCGGTGATCGCCTCGTCGCCGAGGTGGTCGCCGTCCGCGAGCGAGCCGAGCACGGTCTGCTCGCCGTACTTGCCGGTGCCGATCCGGTCCACCTTGCCGTGCGCGATCAGGAACACCTCCTCGATCGGCGCCCCCTCCTGCACCAGCACGTCGCCCTGCGCGAAGTCCCGCTGCACGAACCGGCGGGCCATCTCGGCCAGCACCTCCTCGTCCTCGAAACCGCGCAGCGCCGGTACCTCGGCCAGCGAGGGGGCGATCACCGTCACCGCGGAGCCGGTCTTCGCGAAGCTCACCCGGCCCTGCCCGGGGGCGAAGCTCAGCCGCCGGTTGACCCGGTAGGTGCCCGCGCTGACCTGCACCCACGGCAGCATCCTCAGCAGCCAGCGGGAGGTGATCTCCTGCATCTGCGGCTTCGACTTGGTCGTCGTCGCCAGGTTCCGCGCCGCGGTCGTGCTGAGGCTGAGCTGGGCCCGTACCTGCACGATTGCGGAGCCGGGCCCTGGGGTGGGTTCGGTTTTGACCGTCATGTGTGCACTCCTGTCACTCGCGCATCAAAAGGCGTCCGTCAGGAGGTGTCATCGGCCGATCGGCAGGGCGCTCGCAAGAGGCGCGCGGCGTGCTCCTCCCCGCACGAACGGCTGCGCGCGCCCCGTCTTTCGCGCCCGACCCGTCCATTCGGGTGGCCGGTTCTCGGTGCGCCGCACCGACAGGGGCGAAAAACCGGATGAGAAGTGACGGGCTCTGTGCCTACCCTCACCGCGATGGCCGAGAACAGGCAGGACCACGACAACCCGCCCCAGGGAAGCCCCCGAACCGACGGCCCCGGGGAGCCGGGCAGAACCGACGAACCCGACGGAACCGGCCGGACCGGGCCCGGGCCGCGGCACTCCGCGGTCCGCTCCCTGCTGCGCCTGTGGCCGTACGCCCGTGCCGTCCGCGGCCGGCTGGCCGTCTCGGTGACGGCCGCGACGCTCGCCATGCTGAGCACCCTCGCCGTCCCGGTGGTCCTCGGCCGGATCGTGGACGGCCCGCTCGCCGAGCGCGACCTCGCCGGCCTCTGGCCCCTGGTCGGCCTGCTGCTGCTCCTCGGCCTGGTCGAATCGGCACTGTTCTACACCCGCCGGGTGGTGCTGGCCCGCCCGCTGGCCGGGCTGGAGACGGCGATGCGCGGGGACCTCTTCGCCAAGCTCCAGCGGCTGCCGGTCTCCTTCCACGACCGCTGGGGCTCCGGCCAGTTGCTCTCCCGGGCCACCGCCGACATGTACACCATGCGGCTGTTCCTCGCCTTCCCGCTGGTCTTCCTGATCGTCAACTCGGTGATGTTCCTGGCCGGCACGGTGCTGATGTTCACCCAGGACTGGCGGCTCGCCCTGATCGCCCTGATCCCGTTCGTCCCGCTGTTCGTGGTCACCCGGCGGTTCGAGACCGGCTACTCCGGCGCCACCCGGCGCGCCCAGGACCAGAACGGGGACCTCGCCACCGTGGTCGAGGAGTCCGTCCTCGGCATCCGCATCCTCAAGGCCTTCGGCCGCCACCGCTCCATGGCCGAGCGCTTCCGCGCCCAGTCCCAGGAGCTGCGCCGCACCGAGCTGCGCAAGGCGCACCTGCTCGCCAACCTGTGGGCGGTCACCGTCGGCCTGCCGGAGATCGCGCTGGGCTGCGCCCTCGCCGTCGGCGCCTACCTGGTGGCGAACGACGGCCTGAGCGCCGGCACCCTGGTCGCCTTCCTCTCCACCGCGCTCGCGCTGCGCTGGCCCGTCGAGTCGCTCGGCTGGCTGCTCGCCTACGGCAACGACGCGGCCACCGCCACCGACCGCTTCTTCGAAGTGATGGACGAGCCGGAGACCCCGGACCCGGGCACCGCCGCCGAACTCGCCACCGCGGACGGCATCCGCTTCACCGGCGTCCGCTTCCGCTACCCCGACGCCCCCGGGGACAGCCCCGACCTGCTGGCCGGCATCGACCTGCACGTCCGCAGCGGCGAGACGATGGCCCTGGTCGGCGCCACCGGCAGCGGCAAGACCACGCTCACCGCCCTGCTCCCCCGGCTGTACGACGCCACCGCCGGCACCATCACGCTGGACGGCCGGGACGTCCGCGAGCTGCCCCGGCAGCGGCTGCGCGAACTCGTCGCGGTCGCCTTCGAGGAGCCCACCCTGTTCTCCGCCACCGTCCGGGAGAACGTCCTGATGGGCGCCCCGGGCGCCGGCGAGGAGCAGCTGCGCACCGCCCTCGCCACCGCCCAGGCCGGCTTCGTCGAGAAGCTCCCGCAGGGCCCGGACACCGAGGTCGGCGAGCAGGGGCTGAGCCTGTCCGGCGGCCAGCGCCAGCGCCTCGCGCTGGCCCGCGCGGTGGTCGGCGACCCGGCCTTCCTGGTGCTGGACGACCCGCTCTCCGCCCTGGACGTGCACACCGAGGCCCTGGTCGAGCGGGCGCTGCGCGAGGTCCTCGGCACCACCACCGCCCTGGTGGTCGCCCACCGCCCCAGCACGGTGCTGCTCGCCGACCGGGTCGCGGTGCTGGCCGACGGCCGGATCACGGCCGTCGGCACCCACCAGGAGCTGCTGCGCGACTGCGCGCACTACCGGGAACTGATGTCGGGCGAGGCCGCCCCGGTGCCCGAGGGCTCCCTCGCGTCGAATGGAGGGCACGCATGACCACCACCGCCGAACCCGTCCGGACCGGGCCCGCCGAGCCGGCCGAGGAGGAGCTGCCCGCGCCTCCCGCCGACGAGGAGGACATCCCCGTCCCGCCGGGTGCGCCCCGGGCGCTGCTGCGCTCGCTGCTCGGCCCGCACCGGGCCCGGATCACCATCGCGATGGTGATCATCCTGGTCCAGCAGGCCGCGCTCCAGTCCGGGCCGCTGCTGGTCGCGGTGGCGATGGACCGCGGCATCCCGGCACTGCGCGAGCACGACTCCGGCCCGCTGATCGCGGTGGTCGCGGCCTACCTGTTCTGCGCGCTGCTCAGCCCGGTGCTGCAGTGGGCGTTCATCAAGATCAGCGCCCGGGTCAACCAGGACATCGTGCTGGAGCTGCGCGGCCGGATCTTCCGGCACGCCCAGCGGCTCAGCCTGGACTTCCACGAGCGCTACACCTCGGGCCGGATCATCTCCCGCGCCACCAGCGACATCGACGCGCTGCGCGAACTGCTCTCCGAGGGCCTGCAGGAGCTGCTGACGGTCTTCCTGTCGGTCTGCTACATCTCGGTGCTGCTGCTGGTGCTGGACTGGCGGCTCGGCCTGGTCTCGCTGGCGGCCTTCCTGCCGCTGGCCCTGATCGCCCGCTCCTTCCGCCGCCGCTCGCGCCGGGTCTACCGGCGCTCGCGCACCTCGGCGGCCTCGCTGATCGTCCGCTTCACCGAGACGATGAACGGCATCCGCCCGGTGCAGGCCTTCCGCCGCGAGAAGGCCAACGACGCCGCCTTCGCCGTGGTCAACCAGCAGTCCGCCACCGCGACGGCGGACGGCCTGCTGGAGATCGCCCGCTACGTCGGCCTCTCCCGCGCCACCGCCAACCTGTGGACCACCGGCGTGGTGCTGCTCGGCGCCTACCTGGTCGTCGACGACGCCCTGGAGCTGGGCGTGCTCACCGCCTTCGCGCTCTACCTGCGCCGGCTCTTCGACCCGATCGACCAGCTGGCGATGTTCCTGAACAGCTACCAGTCGGCCGCCGCCGCCCTGGAGAAGATCTCCGGCCTGCTCGCCCACGAGCCGACCGTCGCCGAGCCGGCCGAGCCCGTCGAGCTGCCCCGGGCCGACGGCAAGGGCCGGGCGGTGGCCTTCGAGGGCACCCGCTTCGCCTACCGGACCGGCAAGGAGGTGCTGCCGCCCTTCGACCTGTCGATCCCGGCCGGGCAGACGGTGGCGGTGGTCGGCGCGACCGGCGCGGGCAAGTCGACGGTCGCCAAGCTGCTGGCCCGCTTCTACGACCCGACCGACGGCCGGATCCGGCTGGACGGCGTGGAGCTGCGCGACCTGGCCACCCCCGAGCTGCGGCGCGGGGTGGTGATGGTCACCCAGGAGTCCTTCCTGTTCTCCGGCACCGTCGCCGAGAACATCGCGATCGGCCGCCCCGGCGCCACCCGCGCGGAGGTCGAGCAGGCCGCCCGCGACATCGGCGCGTACGAGTTCATCGCCGCCCTGCCGGACGGCTTCGACACCGACGTGCGCAAGCGCGGCGGCCGGATCTCGGCCGGCCAGCGCCAGCTGGTGGCCTTCGCCCGCGCCCTGCTGGCCGACCCGGCGGTGCTGATCCTGGACGAGGCGACCAGCTCGCTGGACGTCCCCGGCGAGCAGGCCGTGCAGCGGGCGATGCGCACCGTGCTGGCCGGCCGGACGGCGGTGATCATCGCCCACCGGCTCTCCACCGTGGAGATCGCCGACCGTGTCCTGGTGATGGATCAGGGCCGGATCGTGGAAGATGGCTCCCCACAGGAGCTGATCGACGGCTCCGGCCGTTTCGCCGCCCTCCACCGGGCCTGGCGGGACAGCCTGGTCTAGGGTCCGGCTCCGGACCCCCATGAATGTGCCCGCCCGGGTGCGCCGTCACGCACCCGGCCGGGCCTCCCCACTTCCCGACCGGACCAACGGGCCCGGCCGCAGCCGCGGTTCACGGCCGCCCCGCGGGCCGCCGCCGTCCTCGCCGGGACGCACGGCGGCCGCCCGCGGGGTCAGCGCAGCAGTCCGGCGTCCATCCCGGCCGACTCGGCCGGCAGGGCGACCAGCCCCAGCTCGGCCGGCGAGGCCAGCCGGGGGTGCGCGGGCAGCACCCGGACGGTGTAGCCGAACGGGCCGGTCCGGCACAGCTCCAACGAGCCCTCGTAGCGGGTGCGGCCGTCCAGGTCCGGCCCGCCGACCGGTTTGAGGGCGAGCAGGCAGGCGTCCGAGATCCGGTCCCGTTCGTCCACCCGGCCGGAGACCGCCTGCACCTCGACGTCGCCCGGTTCCAGCGTCCCGAGCGCGACCTGCACCCGCAGCGCCAGCGAGCTGCCCAGCTCCTGCGCCTCGGCCGGGCAGTCCGCCTCGACGTGCTCGACCCGGACGGCCGGCCACGCCTCCCGGACCTTCGCCTTCCAGACCGCCAGCTCGCGCGCGCCCGTGAACCGCCCGGTCGCGTGCTGCCCCGCCAGCTCCCGCTGGGCCTGCGCCGCCGGGGCGTACAGCCGTTCGACGTACTCCCGGACCATCCGCCCGGCCAGCACCTTGGGCCCGAGGGTGACCAGAGTGTGCCGGACCATGGCGATCCACTGCTGCGGCAGCCCGTCGGCGTCCCGGTCGTAGAACCGGGCGGCGACCTGGTTCTCGATCAGGTCGTAGAGCGCGGCCGCCTCGATGTCGTCGCGCCGCTCGGCCTCGCCGCTGTCCGGGTCGAGCGCCCCGCCGCTCTCGTCGGCGGTGGGGATCGCCCAGCCGTTGCGGCCGTCGAACCACTCGTCCCACCAGCCGTCCAGGACGGACAGGTTGAGGCAGCCGTTGAGCGCGGCCTTCATCCCGGAGGTGCCGCAGGCCTCCAGCGGGCGCAGCGGGTTGTTCAGCCAGACGTCGCAGCCCGGGTAGAGGCGCTGGGCCATCGCCATGTCGTAGTCCGGCAGGAAGACGATCCGGTGCCGCACCGCCGGGTCGTCGGCGAAGGCGACCAACTGCTGGATCAGCCGCTTGCCGCCGTCGTCGGCCGGGTGGGCCTTGCCGGCGACGACGATCTGCACCGGCCGGGTGGGGTGCAGCAGCAGTCCGCGCAGCCGCTCCGGGTCGCGCAGCATCAGGGTGAGCCGCTTGTACGAGGGCACCCGGCGGGCGAAGCCGATGGTGAGCACGTCGGGGTCGAGCACCGAGGAGACCCAGCCGAGCTCGGCCGCGCCGGCCCCGCGCCGGCGCCAGGAGGCGTGCAGCCGGCGGCGGGCCTCCTCCACCAGCTGGGCCCGCAGGGCGCGCCGCAGCTCCCAGACCTCGGTGTTGCCGATGCGTTCCAGTCCGCTCCAGCGCCGGGTCTCGCCGGTGGTCATCGCCTCCTCGGCGCGCTCGGCGCCGAGTTCGGCGGCGCCGAGCCGGACCACCGCCGGGTCGATCCAGGTGGCGGCGTGCACGCCGTTGGTGACCGAGGTGATCGGCACCTCCGCGGGGTCGAAGCCGGGCCACAGACCGTTGAACATCGAGCGGCTGACATCGCCGTGCAGGGTGGAGACCCCGTTGGCGCGCTGGGCGAGCCGCAGGCCCATGGCGGCCATGTTGAAGAGCTTCGGGTCCCCGTCCGGCCAGCTCTCGGCGCCGAGCGCGAGCACCTGGTCGACCGGTACGCCGGGCAGCGTGGCGTCGCCGCCGAAGTGGCGGGCGACCAGCTCGCGGTCGAAGCGGTCGATGCCGGCCGGGACGGGCGTGTGGGTGGTGAAGAGGGTGCCGGCCCGGACGGCCTCCAGGGCGGCGGCGAAGTCGAGGCCGGCCCGGCCGTCGGCGATCAGTTCGCGGATGCGTTCGACGCCGAGGAAACCGGCGTGGCCCTCGTTGGTGTGGAAGACGTCGGGGGCGGGGTGCCCGGTGAGCCGGCAGTAGGTGCGCACCGCCCGGACGCCGCCGATGCCGAGCAGCATCTCCTGGAGCAGCCGGTGCTCGCTGCCGCCGCCGTACAGCCGGTCGGTGACGTCCCGCTCGGCGGGCGAGTTGGCCTCGATGTCGGAGTCGAGCAGCAGCAGCGGGACCCGCCCGACCTGGGCCTTCCAGATGTGGGCGGCCAGGGTGCGGCCGCCGGGCAGGGCGAGGTCGACCCGGCCGGGGGTGCCGTCGGCCTCCCGCAGCAGGCTGACCGCGAGTTCGTCCGGATCGAGCAGTGGATAGCGCTCCTGCTGCCAGCCGTCCCGGCTCAGGGACTGCCGGAAGTAGCCGTGCCGGTAGAACAGGCCGACGCCGATGACCGGCACGCCGAGGTCGCTGGCGGCCTTGAGGTGGTCGCCGGCCAGGATGCCGAGTCCGCCGGAGTACTGGGGCAGCGCGGCGGCGATGCCGTACTCGGGCGAGAAGTAGGCGATCGCGGCGGGCAGCGGGGCGGCGTCGGACTGCTGCCGGTTCTGGTACCAGCGGGGGCCGGTGAGGTACTCGCGCAGGTCGTCGGCGAGGTCGCCGAGTCTGCGCAGGAAGCGCCGGTCCGTGGCGAGTGCGGCCAGTCGGGCGGCCGGGACCTCCCCGAGCAGCCGTACCGGGTCCTCGCCGGTCGCGGCCCAGACCTCCGGGTCCACGGACCGGAAGAGGTCCCTGGTCTCGGGGTGCCAGGACCAGCGCAGGTTGAGGGCCAGCTCGTGCAACGGCTGGAGTTGTTCGGGCAGGACGGTGCGGACGGTGAATCTGCGGATTGCCTTCACGGCGTGAAGCGTAGCCTCGGCGGTCGGCCCGGCAGTGCGTCAAGTGGGCTATTGGGCATCCGTTCGGGCTATTGATGAGATCGCATTCGGCGCATTGGTCTGCACGAGGGGCGCGCGAGGCGCACATTTCGGGGGCCCGCGCTACCAATACGTGAACTCTTCGGTACGACTCCATTTCCGGGGTCCCGTGCACCCGGGAGAAGGCCCGAAACTACTGTCGTACCGGTGCAAAACCTTGTCGCCGGTGCGAGGATGACCGAAGGTCGTTGGTGCTGTGGGGAGTGCGACGACGGGTGGCGTCCCCCGCGAAGCAGCACGTCCGAATCCTTTTCGTGTTGGCCGTTCCCGTCCTTCTTAGCCCATTCGGCGCTCACCGCGCACGGACGCGTGTCCTGACGCCCGGCCCGCTCGTTCACGGGTGGACCGGGTCGGCCGGGGCGTGGCCCGCGCAGGCGTGCGCCGGGACGCACACGGGCTCCGGGGCGTCCCACCACCGGCTCGGCGGGCGCCGGGCAGGTTGCCGGGAACAGCGGCGCGGGCAGGCTCCGGTGGCACGTCCTCCCCACCCAGCAGTCCTCCGGTACTCCCCCGGCCCGACCCCGGCCCGCGGGGAGCTGCCGCCGATCTCGGGCAGGAGCTTGGCATGCACGGCGACACGCGGGACCAGTCCACACCGATGGCCGAAGGCCTCGACGCAGCGGTCGCGGAATCCGCCGGACGGATGGATTCTGACACTCGGACAGATCCGGCGATGCCGGCGCCGAGGGCGTCCGGGGCGGTCGGTGGCGGATCCTCCGAAGCCCAGCCCCCCGCGGCACAGCCCTCCGCGACCCGACACCCCGGGAGCGAGGAGGACCGGACCGCGGCGCCCCGCCGGCGCACCACCACGCGCCGCACCACCGCGTCGGCCACCACCCCGAAGGCCGGCACCGGGGTCGATCCCGCGCCGCGCCGCCGGACGGCCGCCGCCGAGGCGCCCGCGGAACCGGCGACCGCCCGCCGGACCGCGGCCGAACCCGCCGGGAGGACCGTCGGCAAGGCCGCCGCCAAGCCCTCCACCAAGCCCTCCGCCCGCAAGACGACAGAGAGCGACACCGTGATCGGCCGCATCCCCGTCCTGGACGTCAGTCCCCTCGTCGACGCCGGCCGCCGCCCGGCCAAGGCCGTCGTCGGCGAGACCTTCCCGGTCACCGCGACCGTCTTCCGCGAGGGCCACGACGCCGTCAACGCCAACGTGGTGCTGCGCGACCCGCGCGGCCGCAGCGGCCCGTGGACGCCGATGCGCGAACTGGCCGAGGGCACCGACCGCTGGGGCGCGTACGTCACCCCGACCGCCCCCGGGCGCTGGTCGTACCTGGTGGAGGCGTGGAGCGACCCGGTCGCCACCTGGCGCAAGGCCGCCGCGGTGAAGCTGCCCGCCGGGATCGACACCGCGCTGGTCCTGGAGGAGGGCGCCCGGCTGCTGGAACGGGCCGCCGCCGGGGTGCCCAAGAAGGAGGGCCGCGCCGACGTGCTGGCCGCCGCCGACGCGCTGCGCGACCCGACCATGCCGCCGCTGTCCCGGCTGGCCGCCGCGCTCGCCCCCGAGGTGCTCGACGTGCTGGTCCGCCACCCGCTGCGCGAGCTGCTCAGCGCCTCCCGCCCGCTGCCGCTCCAGGTGGACCGCGAGCGCGCACTGTTCGGCTCCTGGTACGAGTTCTTCCCCCGCTCGGAGGGCGCCGTGGTGGACCCGGCCGGCGTCGAGCCGCCGCGCCCGGGCAACCTGCGCAGCGCCGCCGAGCGGCTGCCGGCCGTCGCCGCGATGGGCTTCGACGTGGTCTACCTGCCGCCGGTCCACCCGATCGGCCGAGCCTTCCGCAAGGGCCCGGACAACACCCTGACGGCCGGTCCGCACGACGTCGGCTCGCCCTGGGCGATCGGCTCCCCCGAGGGCGGCCACGACGCGGTCCACCCGGACCTCGGCACCATCGAGGACTTCGACCACTTCGTCGCCGAGGCCCGGGCGCTGCACCTGGAAGTGGCGCTGGACTTCGCCCTCCAGTGCTCCCCCGACCACCCCTGGGTGAACAAGCACCCGGAATGGTTCAGCCACCGCGCGGACGGCACCATCGCGTACGCCGAGAATCCGCCGAAGAAGTACCAGGACATCTTTCCGGTCAACTTCGACCAGGACATGGACGGAATCGTCAAGGAAACCATCCGGATCCTCCGGTTCTGGATGTCCCACGGCATCCGGATCTTCCGGGTCGACAACCCGCACACCAAACCGGTGACGTTCTGGGAGAACGTACTCGCCGACGTCGCCCGGACCGACCCCGACGTCGTGTTCCTGGCGGAGGCCTTCACCCGCCCGGCGATGATGCACACCCTGGCGAAGATCGGATTCCACCAGTCGTACACGTACTTCACCTGGCGCACCACCAAACCGGAACTCACCGAGTACCTCACCGAACTCACCGGTGACGCCGCCGCCTACATGCGGCCCAACTTCTTCACCAACACCCCGGACATCCTGCACGCGTACCTCCAGCACGGCGGCCGGGCCGCCTTCGCGGTCCGCGCGGTGCTCGCCGCCACCCTCTCCCCCAGCTACGGCGTCTACGCCGGCTACGAGCTGTACGAGGACGAGCCGGCCCACCCGGGCTCCGAGGAGTACCTCCACTCGGAGAAGTACGAACTGCGCCCGCGCGACTGGAGCCGCACCGACACCCTGGCCCCGCTGCTGACCGTGCTGAACCGGCTGCGCCGCCGCCACCCCGCCCTCCAGCAGCTGCGCGACCTGCGCTTCCACTCCACCGACAACGACCAGGTGCTCGCCTACTCCAAGACCGCGACCACCCCCGAGGGGCTCACCGACCAGGTCATCACCGTGGTGAACCTCGACCCGCACCACGTCCAGGAGGCCACCGTCACGCTGGACGGCGACGGCCCGTACGCGGTGCACGACGAGCTCACCGGCGCCGTCTTCACCTGGGGCCGGCACAACTACGTCCGGCTCGATCCCTCAGCCGAGCCGGCTCACCTCCTCACGGTTCGGAGGAACCCAGCGTGACAGTGAACGAGCCCGTCCCCGACACCTTCCCCGAGACCTCGAAGAAGACGCTCGACCCCGACTGGTTCAAGCGTGCGGTCTTCTACGAGGTGCTGGTGCGGTCCTTCCAGGACAGCAACGGCGACGGGGTCGGGGACCTCAAGGGGCTCACGGCCAAGCTCGACTACCTCCAGTGGCTCGGGATCGACTGCCTCTGGCTCCCCCCGTTCTTCGCCTCGCCCCTGCGCGACGGCGGGTACGACGTGTCCGACTACACCTCGGTACTGCCGGAGTTCGGCGACCTCGCCGACTTCATGGAGTTCGTCGACGCCGCCCACGCCCGCGGCATGCGCATCGTCATCGACTTCGTCATGAACCACACCAGCGACCAGCACCCGTGGTTCCAGGCCTCCCGGACGGACCCGGACGGGCCGTACGGCGACTTCTACATGTGGGCCGACGACGACAAGCAGTACCCGGACGCCCGGATCATCTTCGTCGACACCGAGACGTCCAACTGGACCTACGACCCCGTCCGCAAGCAGTACTTCTGGCACCGCTTCTTCTCGCACCAGCCGGATCTCAACTACGACAACCCCCGGGTCCAGGACGAGATGATCGCCGGACTGCGGTTCTGGCTCGACCTCGGCATCGACGGCTTCCGGCTGGACGCGGTGCCGTACCTGTTCGCCCGCGAGGGCACCAACTGCGAGAACCTGCCGGAGACCCACGAGTTCCTCCAACGGGTCCGCAAGGAGATCGACGCCAACTACCCGGACACCGTGCTGCTCGCCGAGGCGAACCAGTGGCCGGAGGACGTCGTCGACTACTTCGGCGACTTCGCCTCCGGCGGCGACGAGTGCCACATGGCGTTCCACTTCCCGGTGATGCCGCGGATCTTCATGGCGGTGCGCCGGGAGTCCCGCTACCCGGTGTCGGAGATCCTCGCCAAGACCCCGCAGATCCCCGGCGGCTGCCAGTGGGGCATCTTCCTGCGCAACCACGACGAGCTGACCCTGGAGATGGTCACCGACGAGGAGCGCGACTACATGTACGCGGAGTACGCCAAGGACCCGCGGATGCGCGCCAACGTGGGCATCCGCCGCCGGCTCGCCCCGCTGCTGGAGAACGACCGCAACCAGATCGAGCTGTTCACCGCCCTGCTGCTCTCCCTGCCCGGCTCCCCGGTGCTCTACTACGGGGACGAGATCGGCATGGGCGACAACATCTGGCTCGGCGACCGGGACGGCGTGCGCACCCCGATGCAGTGGACCCCGGACCGCAACGCGGGTTTCTCCTCCGCCGACCCGGGCAGGCTCAGTCTGCCGCCCATCATGGACCCGGTGTACGGCTACCAGGTGACCAACGTCGAGGCGCAGCAGAGCAGTTCGAGTTCGCTGCTGCACTGGACGCGTCGCATGATCGAGATCCGTAAGCTCAATCCGGCGTTCGGTCTCGGCGGCTACGCCGAACTGCCCTCCAGCAACCCCGCCGTACTGGCCTTCGTGCGCGAGCACGAGGGGGACCTGGTCATGTGCGTGAACAACTTCTCGCGGTTCGCGCAGCCGACCGAGCTGGACCTGCGGCAGTACGGCGGGCGGTATCCGGTCGAGCTGATCGGTGGGGTGCGCTTCCCGTCGATCGGCGAGTGGCCCTACCTGCTCACCCTGGCCGGGCACGGCTTCTACTGGTTCCAGCTCCGGCAGCCCCCGCGCCTGAGCGGGACCGGGCGATCGAAGTAACGATCCGCCGCACGCCGCACACCAGCGTGAACAGCACCATCAGACCCTCCGGGGGCGCGAGTTGAACCCCGCGCCCCCGGAGTTCTCTGCACCACCGCGTACGGAGAACAGCCCAACGGCCACCCACACGAAGGCGTGACACCCGAGCCGTGCTCGCGTGCCGCGACCGCCGCGCCGCCGCAATCCGGAAGACTGACGGACCCGGCCACGACCCGTCGGGCAGTCCGCGTGCTTCCGGGGAAAGGGAGCCATGTCCGAAACCTCCCGTTCTCAAGCCCACCACCAGGACGGCGCCCCCGCCGGTCCCGCCGCCGCGGCGGGCACCCGGGGCACCTCGGTCCGGAGAACCGCCGTGGGCGTCAGCGAACTCGTCCAGGCGGCCCTGCCGCTGATCGGGGCGTGGCTGCCCACCCAGCGCTGGTACGCCGGCAAGGGGCGGCCCATCACCGGCCTCACCCCGGTGGTCGGAACCCCCCTGCAGGTCGGCGACCCGGCCCTGCTCCACCTGTTGCTACGGGTCGAGCACGCCACCACGGCCGGCGCCCCGCACGGCGACATCTACCAACTGCTGCTCGGCATCCGCTCCGGCGGGCTCGGGGACATCGAGCCCGGCGCCGTACTCGGCCGGCTCAGCCAGGGCCCGTACGACGGCGCGACCCTCTACGACGCGGTGCACGACCCGGAACTCACCGGGCGGCTGCTGGAACACCTGGCCACCGGCGACCGCTTCGGCGCACTGTCCTTCCGCCGCACCCCCGGCTCGGGGCTGCCCGCCAACCTCCCCGGCCGCGCCTCCACCGCCGAGCAGTCCAACAGCTCGGTCATCTACGGCACCTCGTACATCCTCAAGCTGTTCCGCCGCATCCACCCCGGCACCAACCCCGACCTCGAACTCTCGCTCGCGCTCTCCCGGGCCGGGTCCACCCGCATCCCCCGGGTCGCCGCCTGGTTCGAGAGCCGGATGGAGCGCGCCGAGCCCGCCACCCTCGGGCTGCTGCAGCGCTACCTGCCGGACGCCGAGGACGGCTGGGAACTGGCCCTCGACCAGGTCGGCCGGCTCAAGGGCGACCGGTCCCCGGGCAACTTCGCCATCGAGGCGCACCGGCTCGGCCGGGCCACCGCCGAGGTGCACCGGGTGCTGGCCCGCTCGATGCCGGTCGCCCGGCTCGACCGCACCCAGACCGGACGCCTGGCCGGCGCGATGGCCGACCGGCTGGACAGCGCCGTGGCCGCCGTCCCCGGGCTGCTGCGCTTCCGGGCCGCGCTGCGCGCCGCCTTCCAGCAGCTCGCCGACGCCCACCCGGACGGCCTGCCGGTCCAGCGCATCCACGGCGACCTGCACCTCGGACAGGCGATGCGCACCCCGCACGGCTGGGTGCTGCTGGACTTCGAGGGCGAGCCGGCCAAGTCCGTCAACGAGCGCCGCGAACCGCAGCCCGCCCTGCGCGACGTCGCCGCGATGCTGCGCTCCTTCGACTACGCGGCCGCCCACCTGCTGGCCGGCGGCCCGGTCGACCCGGAGCTGGCCCACCTGGCCGCCGCCTGGGCCCAGCGCAACCGCACCGCCTACTGCGCCGGCTACACCGCCGGCGGCGGCGCCGACCCGGCCGCCTCGCCGGAGCTGATGCGCGCGCTGGAGATCGACAAGGCGGTGTACGAGGTGGTGTACGAGGCCCGGCACCGGCCGAGCTGGCTGCCCATCCCGCTGGCCGCGATCAACCGGCTGGCCCTGTCCGTCTGACCCCCCGCTTCCCGTACCGCCCGCAGGAGTTCGCCCACCCCCGTCGCAGGAGGACCCCGCCGTGACGCCGATCGACCCGACCGGCCGCCCCACCCGCACCGTACCGGCCACCTTCCTGGCCGGACCGCTCCCAGCCGAAGGGCGGGCGGCCGAAGGGCGCGCCGGCCACGACCGCGAAGCGCGCCGGGCGACCGAGGAGAAGGACGCCGGGACCGCCTCCGAGCCTCCGCCCACCCCCCGGTCCGCTCCCCGGTCCGCCGCCGGAGAACCCCGGGAGGCCGGACGCCCGGCCCCCTCCGGGGCGCTGCGGCTGCCCGAGGCACCGTTGCCGCCGTCCGAGGTGGACCGGCTGGTCGGCGGGCAGCACCACGACCCGCACGCCCTGCTCGGCGCACACCCGGTGCTCGGCGGCACGGCGATCCGGGTGCTGCGCCCGTTCGCCGAACGGGTGGTCGTGGAGACCACCCAGGGCCCGGCCGAGCTCACCCACCAGCAGGGCGGACTGTTCACCGGCCTGGTGGCCGGCGGCGATCCGCCGGACTACACCCTGCTGGTGACGTACCCCGACGGCGAACCGCTGCGCCAACACGACGGCTACCGCACCCCGCCCACCCTCGGCGAACTCGACCTGCACCTGATCTCCGAGGGCCGGCACGAACAGCTGTGGCGGGCGCTCGGCTCGCACGTGCGCACCGTCGACGGGGTGGCCGGCACCGCCTTCGCGGTCTGGGCGCCGAACGCCGCCGGGGTGCGGCTGATCGGCGACTTCAACCACTGGAACGGCACCGGGCACCCGATGCGCTCGCTCGGCTCGTCCGGGATCTGGGAGCTGTTCGTCCCCGGCCTGGCCGAGGGCGCCACCTACAAGTACGAGGTGCACACCCGGCAGGGCTGGGTACTGGACAAGGCCGACCCGCTCGCCCGGGCCGCCCAGTGCCCGCCCGGCACCGCCTCGGTGGTCACCTCCTCCGACCACACGTGGCAGGACGGCGAGTGGATGGCCCGCCGGGCCCGCTCCGCGCACCACCGGGCACCGATGTCGGTGTACGAGCTGCACCTGCCGTCCTGGCGCCCGGACCTCACCACCTACCGCGCCATCGCCGAGGAACTGCCGCGCTACCTCAAGGAGTTGAACTTCACCCACGTGGAGTTCATGCCGGTGATGGAGCACCCCTTCGGCGGCTCCTGGGGCTACCAGGTGTCCGGTTACTACGCCCCCACCGCCCGGCTCGGCGGCCCCGACGACTTCCGCCACCTGGTGGACACCCTGCACCGGCACGGCATCGGCGTGATCGTCGACTGGGTGCCCGCGCACTTCCCCAAGGACGACTTCGCGCTCGCCCGCTTCGACGGCGAGCCGCTGTACGAGCCGGCCGACCCGCTGCGCGCCGAGCACCCGGACTGGGGGACGCTGGAGTTCGACTACGGCCGCAAGGAGGTGCGCAACTTCCTGGTCGCCAACGCGGTGTACTGGTGCGAGGAGTTCCACATCGACGGCCTGCGGGTGGACGCCGTCGCCTCGATGCTCTACCTCGACTACTCCCGTGAGGGCGGCGACTGGACGCCCAACCAGTACGGCGGCCGGGAGAACCTCGACGCGGCCTCCTTCCTCCAGGAGATGAACGCCACCGTCTACCGCCGCTGCCCGGGCGTGATCACCATCGCCGAGGAGTCCACCGCCTGGGACGGGGTCACCCGGCCCACCGACGCCGGCGGCCTCGGCTTCGGGCTGAAGTGGAACATGGGCTGGATGCACGACTCGCTGGTCTACATCTCCAAGGAACCGGTGCACCGCAAGTACCACCACAACGAGATCACCTTCTCGATGGTGTACGCCTACTCGGAGAACTACGTCCTGCCGATCTCCCACGACGAGGTGGTGCACGGCAAGCAGGCACTGGTCTCCAAGATGCCCGGCGACTGGTGGCAGCAGCGCGCCAACCACCGCGCCTACCTCGGCTTCATGTGGTCCCACCCGGGCAAGCAACTGCTCTTCATGGGACAGGAGTTCGCCCAGGGCGCGGAGTGGGACCACGAGCAGGGCCCGCAGTGGTGGGTGCTCGACGAGCAGTGGCCGGCCCACCGGGACCACCTCGGGGTGCGCCGGCTGGTCGGCGACCTCAACCGGCGCTACCTCGACACCCCGGCGCTGTGGGAGCTGGACACCGTCCCGGACGGCTTCCGCTGGCTCGACGGCGGCGCCGCCGAGGACAACCTGCTCTCCTTCGTCCGGTACGCGGCCGACGGCTCGCCGCTGGTCGCGGTCTGCAACTTCTCGCCGGTGGTCCGGCACGGGCACCGGGTCGGCCTGCCCCGGCTGGCGGGCCGCGAGCAGCTCTGGGAGGAGGCACTGAACACCGACGCCGAGGAGTACGGCGGCAGTGGCGTCGGCAACTCCCACCCGGTCAAGGCCGAGCTGGTGGGATGGGACGGCCAGCCCCGCTCCGCCGACCTGGTCCTCCCCCCGCTCTCCACCGTCTGGCTCCGCCCCGCCCGCTGAGCGCCGCGCCGGCCCGGGGCCGCGCACGACGAGGCCCCGGGTGCCCGCCCCACCGGGCGGGCACCCGGGAGGGACCTCCGCCCCTTGCCCGAACCCCGCCGCTCTGCTCGCGGACGGCCGTTCGGGGTGCGAAGGTATGGTCGATATGACCACTTTCCGAGACGACGGGACGGAGACACCCACGTGGCGCGCAGCGTGTACGTGACCGGTATCGACCGGGGGGACGGCCGCCAGGCGGTCGAACTCGGGGTCATGGAACTGCTCACCCGCCAGGTGGACCGGGTCGGGGTGTTCCGCCCACTGGTGCACGCCGCCGCGCCCGGGCGGCCGGGCTCCGACCACGTGGTCGAGCTGCTGCACGGCCGCTACCGGCTCGACCTGCCGAGCACCGAGCTGTACGGCCTCACCTACGAGGAGGCCGCCACGCTCCAGGCCGCCATGGGACAGGACGAGCTGGTCTCCGTCCTGGTCGACCGCTTCCACGCGCTGGAGCGGCGCTGCCAGGCCGTGCTGGTGCTCGGCACCGACTTCTCCGACACCAGCATCCCGGACGAACTGGCCTTCAACGCCCGCCTGGCCAACGAGTTCGGCGCCGCCGTGCTGCCCGTGGTCGGCGGGCACGGCGCGGACGCCGAGACCGTCATCGCCGAGGTCCGCAACGCCCACCGGGCGTACACCGACCTCGGCTGCCAGACCCTCGCGATGATCGCCAACCGGGTCTCCCCCGGCGCCGAGCAGCGGATCCGGCGCACCCTCACCGAGAAGCTGCCGATCCCCGCCTACGTCATCCCGGAGGAGCCGGCCCTGGCCGCGCCCACCGTCGCCCAGCTGGTCGAGGCGACCGGCGCCGAGGTGCTGATCGGGGACGCCGCCGGCCTCGCCCGGGACGTGCGCGGCTACGTCTTCGGCGGCGCCATGCTGCCGACCTTCCTGGACGCGCTGACCGAAGGCGCGCTGGTGGTCACCCCCGGGGACCGGGCCGACCTGGTGATCGGCTCGCTGGCCGCGCACGCCGCCGGCGCCCCGCCGATCGCCGGCGTGCTGCTGACGCTCGGCCAGCACCCCGGCCCCAACGTGATGGCACTGGCCGCCCGGCTCGCCCCCGGCACCCCGGTCGCCGTCGTCCCCGAGGGCAGCTGGCCCACCGCCGCCCATCTGACCCACCTGGAGGGCAAGCTCACCCCGGCCAGCCCCCGGAAGGCCGAGATCGCCCTCGGCCTCTTCGAACTGCACGTCGACACCGCCGAGTTGACCAACCTGATCGAGGTCGGCCGGTCCGATCGGGTCACCCCGATGATGTTCGAGCACGAGCTGCTGGAGCGCGCCCGGGGCGCCCGCCGGCACGTCGTCCTGCCCGAGGGCACCGAGGAGCGGGTGCTGCGCGCCGCCGAGATCCTGCTGCGCCGCAACATCTGCGACCTCACCCTGCTCGGCGAGGTGGACGCCGTCCGCCGCAAGGCCTCGGCCCTGAGCATCGCCCTCCCGGACGCGGGCACGGCCCCCGGCCACCAGGCCGGGGGGAACCCGGCCGCCGACCGGGCCCAGGTGCGGATCGTCGACCCGGCCACCAGCCCGCTGCGCCGCCAGTTCGCCGAGCTGTACGCGAAGCTGCGCGCCCACAAGGGGATGACCGTCGAGCTGGCGCTGGACGTGGTCACCGACGTCTCGTACTTCGGCACCCTGATGGTCCAGGAGGGCATCGCGGACGGCATGGTCTCCGGCGCGGCGCACTCCACCGCCGCCACCATCCGGCCCGCCTTCGAGGTGATCAAGACCTCGCCGGACGCCTCGATCGTCTCCTCGGTCTTCTTCATGTGCCTGGCCGACCGGGTGCTGGTGTACGGCGACTGCGCCGTCAACCCGGACCCGGACGCCCAGCAGCTGGCCGACATCGCCATCCAATCGGCGGCCACCGCCGCCCAGTTCGGGGTGGAGCCGCGGGTCGCGATGCTCTCGTACTCGACCGGCACCTCCGGCTCCGGCGCCGACGTCGACAAGGTCCGCAAGGCCACCGAGCTGGTCCGCCAGCTGCGGCCGGACATCCTGGTCGAGGGCCCGATCCAGTACGACGCGGCGGTGGACGCCCACGTCGCGGCCACCAAGCTGCCGGGCTCCCCGGTCGCCGGGCGGGCCACCGTGCTGATCTTCCCGGACCTCAACACGGGCAACAACACCTACAAGGCAGTGCAGCGTTCGGCCGGCGCGGTCGCGGTCGGGCCGGTGCTCCAGGGGCTGCGCAAGCCCGTCAACGACCTCTCCCGCGGGGCGCTGGTGCAGGACATCGTCAACACCGTCGCGATCACCGCCATCCAGTCCCAGGACAGCAAGGAGCCGCAGGCATGAGTGGAGGCACCCGCGTTCTCGTGCTGAACGCCGGCTCCTCGTCGGTGAAGTACCAGCTGATCGACATGCTGGACGGGGCCAAGCTGGCCGCCGGGCTGGTCGAGCGGATCGGTGAGACCGGCGGGCGGCTGGTGCACACCCCGCGCGGCGGCGAGGCGCGCGAGACCGTCCAGGTCTTCCCGGACCACGCCGGCGCGCTCAAGGCCGTCGCCGAGGAGCTGTCCGCCGACGGCCTCGGGCTGGACTCCCCCGAGCTGGCCGCGATCGGCCACCGGGTGGTGCACGGCGGCCTGCGGTTCACCGAGCCGACCGTGATCACCGACGACGTGCTCCGGGAGATCCGCCGGCTGATCCCGGTCGCCCCGCTGCACAACCCGGCCAACATCACCGGCATCGAGGTGGCCCGCGCGCTGCGCCCCGACCTCCCCCAGGTGGCCGTCTTCGACACCGCCTTCCACGCCTCGATGCCCGAGTACTCGGCCCGGTACGCGATCGACAAGGCCGTCGCCGACCGGCACCGGGTGCGCCGCTACGGCTTCCACGGCACCTCGCACCAGTACGTCTCGCGGGCCACCGCGCGGCTGCTCGGCAAGGACCCGGCCGAGGTCAACGTGATCGTGCTGCACCTGGGCAACGGCGCCTCCGCCTCGGCGGTCGCCGGCGGCCGCTGCGTGGACACCTCGATGGGCCTGACCCCGCTGGAGGGCCTGGTCATGGGCACCCGCTCGGGCGACATCGACGCCGGCGTGGTGTTCCACCTGCACCGGGTCGGCGGCCTCTCCGTGGACGAGATCGACGACCTGCTCAACCGCCGCAGCGGCCTGCGCGGGCTGTGCGGCGAGAACGACATGCGCGAGATCATGCGCCGGGCCGACGAGGGGGACGCGGACGCGAAGCTGGCCTTCGACTCGTACGTCCACCGGCTGCGCAAGTACATCGGCGGCTACTACGCGGTGCTCGGCCGGGTGGACGCGATCGCGTTCACCGCCGGCGTCGGGGAGAACGCGGCGCCGGTGCGCGCGGCGGCCACCGCGGGACTGGAGGAACTGGGCATCGCCGTCGACCCGGAGCTGAACTCGGTGCGGTCCGGCGAGGCCCGGATCATCTCGCCCGAGTACGGCCGGGTGGCGGTCGCCGTGGTGCCCACCGACGAGGAGCTGGAGATCGCCCGACAGGCCTTCGCCCTGGTGCACCGGGAACGCCGGGAGTCCGAGGACTGACACGGAACCGTCTCACTCCTCGGAACTTTTCGTCGGCGATTCCTCCCGGTGCGTGCCGAATGCACCTATAACACGAACGGATAGACTGATCCATATGCGCCGAGCGAAAATTGTCTGCACCCTGGGTCCGGCGACGGACTCCTACGAACAGCTGAAGGCCATCGTCGAGGCGGGCATGAACGTCGCCCGACTGAACATGAGCCACGGCAACCACGCGGACCACGAGGAGCGGTACCGCAAGGTCCGCCAGGTCTCGGAGGACACCGGCAAGGCCATCGGCGTCCTGGCCGACCTCCAGGGTCCGAAGATCCGTCTGGCGACCTTCGCCAACGGCCCGGTGACCGTCGACAACGGCGACGAGTTCACCATCACCACCGAGGACGTCCCCGGTGACCAGCACATCTGCGGCACCACCTACAAGGGCCTGCCCGGCGACGTGAAGCCCGGCGACCCGATCCTGATCAACGACGGCGTCATCGCCCTGGAGGTCGTCAGCGTCGACGGCCCGCGGGTGAGGACCGTGGTGGTCGAGGGCGGCGTGCTCTCGAACAACAAGGGCATCAACCTGCCCGGCGCGGCCGTGAACGTGCCCGCCCTGTCCGAGAAGGACAAGGACGACCTGCGCTTCGCGCTGCGCCTGGGCGTCGACATGATCGCCCTGTCCTTCGTCCGCAACGCGGACGACGTCAAGGACGTCCACGAGGTCATGGACGAGGTCGGCATCCGGGTGCCGGTCATCGCCAAGATCGAGAAGCCGCAGGCCGTCGAGGCCATGGAGGAGATCGTCCTCGCCTTCGACGCCATCATGGTCGCCCGCGGCGACCTGGCCGTGGAGTACCCGCTGGAGCGGGTGCCGCTGGTCCAGAAGCAGCTGGTCACCCTGGCCCGCCGCAACGCCAAGCCGGTCATCGTCGCCACCCAGATGATGGAGTCGATGATCCACGCCTCGCGCCCGACCCGCGCCGAGGTCTCCGACGTCGCCAACGCCATCCTGGACGGCGCCGACGCGGTCATGCTGTCCGCCGAATCGAGCGTCGGCAAGTACCCGGTCGAGACCGTCCGCACCATGAGCCGGATCTGCGAGAAGGCCGAGGAGGAGCTGCTCTCCCAGGGCCTCCAGCCGCTCAACCCGGGCCGCAAGCCGCGCACCCAGGGCGGCTCGGTCGCCCGCGCCGCGTGCGAGCTGGGCGACTTCCTGGACGGCAGGGCGCTGGTCGCCTTCACCAAGTCCGGTGACACCGCCCGCCGGCTGTCCCGCTACCGCTCGCCGATCCCGGTGATCGCCTTCACCCCGGACACCGCCACCCGCAACCAGCTCTCGCTGAGCTGGGGCGTCGAGGCGTACGTGACGGAGCAGGTGGCCACCACGGACGCGATGGTCGCGCAGGTCGACCGGGAGCTGCTGAAGCTGGGCCGGCTCAGCGAGGGCGACACCGTCATCGTCACCGCCGGTGTCCCGGTCGGCATCCCCGGCACCACCAACATGGTGCAGGTGCACCACCTCGGCACCCGGAGCGAGTGACCGGCCGCCCGACCCGAACGCCCGTGGGGCGGTCCTCCTTCCGGAGGGCCGCCCCACGGGCCTTGCGGCGCACGCCGCCCGTCGACCGCGCCGCCCGTCGCCGCCGCTACTTGTCGCTGTAGGGGGCGTCGTCGTTGAACATGCGCATCCCGGGGATCCGCAGGGTGCCGCCGAACTGACCGGCCTGCTTGGCGGTGACGCCGGTCAGCTCCAGGTCCAGCGGGATCGGGATGGCGCCGATCAGGTCGTACAGCCAGCGCGGCAGGGTGTCCGGGGTGAGGGTGATCTCGCCCAGGTCGATCAGGATCGGCAGGCCGAGCACCTTGGAGAGGTGGCCGGACAACCGCTCCACGTACATGGTGACCGGGCCCTTGCGCATCGTCGAGGTGGACCCCGGGGCGCCCTGGACGTGGAAGGTGACGCCGTTGCCCTCCAGGGTGGACATGTCGAGGTTGTCGATGTCCACGCTGTCGACCACGAACTTCAGGACGCGCTTGCTGCCGGTCGGGGTCTTCACGTCGTAGACGCCGTGGAAGGTCGCGCCGTGCAGGGCGAGCCGGCTGGTCTTCAGGGTCCAGTTCTGCTCCGGGACGACGTGCCCGGGGGCGGGCGCGCCGGCGGTCAGGGACCGGGCGTCCACATCGCAGTTGGGGTTCTCGGTGGGCGTGGCGGACGGGCTGCCGGAGGCGCCCGCGGAGGGCGTCGCCGAGGCGTCCGCGGACGGCGTCGCGGAGGGCTTCGGCCTGCCGGTCGCCTTGCCGCTCGGCGCGGCGGTGGCCGTGGCGGTGGGCGAGGGCTCGTCGTCGGCCGGCCGGGTCGCGGGCGGCGCGGCCTGCGGGGCGGCGGCCCGGGCCTGCGGCTGGGCGGGCTGGGCCGGGGTGCCCGTGCTCGGGGCGGGTGCGGTCGGGGCCGTCGGGGCGGTCGGCGCCGTGGTGGCCGCCGGTGTGGTGGCCGGCGTCGGGCTCGGCGCGGCGTTCGGGTTCAGCAGGTGGCCGATGCCGCCGACCAGGTCGTCGATCAGGCCGCTCCGGACCGCCGTGCCGGTGTCGGCGGAACCGGCGACGGACGGCTGGGTGGTGGCGGCCGACGGCTTGACCGGCGAGGTGGGCTGCTGGGCGGGCGCGGTGGTCGGCACCTGGGTCGGCACCGAGCCGGGGTCGGTCGAGGGGCCGGCCGGGGGCGCCGTGGTCGGGGCCTGGCTCGGCGCGGTGGACGGGCCCGGCGGCGGCTCCGGCAGCTCGCTCTTGGGCACCGGCGTCTCGATCGGCGCGACGTCCGGCACGGTGGCCGGAGCGGTGCCGCAGGGCTTGCCCGCCGCGGACTCGGCGACCGCCGGGCTGGGCGTGTAGGCCGCGGCCATCAGCAGCGCGGTCGGCACCGCCGCCATCGCCAGCGCCCGGCCTCTCAGCCGGACCCGTACGGGCGTGCGCGGGGCCGCGTGCCGGCCGGAGCGCTGCGCGGGAACGGTCGTACCGTTGTCGGCTTGCTCGGCCGGCCCGGTCACCGCGCCTCCTCCTGGTCCACGGCACCGGCCTGCTTCGGGACGGCGGTTCCGGCGACGGGTTCGGCGGCCGCCGGGACGGCCGCAGCAGCGGTCCGGGTCTCGGCGCTCGGCTCGGTGCTCGGCTCGGTGGCGACGCTCTGCGCGACGGCGCTCCCGGCCGCCACGTCCCCGGTGCCGTGCTGGGCCCGGCGCCGGCGCCGGCCCTTGGCGGCCTTTCCGGCCTCGGGCTCCGGCAGCGGGGCCCAGGAGACCATCAGCCCGCCGCCGATCAGGCCCGGCAGCAGGGCCAGCCCGAAGCCCCCCAGGTTGGAGACCGGGATCGAGACCAGCGTCAGCAGGGTGGTGGCGATACCGGCGAAGACGCGTACGGCCGGCTGGAACCACGCGGTCAGTCCGAGCACCACCAGCAGCACGCCGATGATCAGTGATCCGGCACCCGCCGTGGTGGCCATGGCCACCGTCATGCCGCCCAGCGAGAGCTTGGCGTACGGGAAGTACATGATCGGGACGCCGGCGATCATGGCCAGCAGACCGCCGTAGTACGGCCGCGTCCGGCGGAACGTACGGAACACCCGGCGCAGCCACTGGGCGGGGTTCTCGTGCTCGGCGGGCCGGTAGGAGGCAAGGGCGCTGGACACGGTGCAGCTCCTCGATGGTGTGAACGAGGGGATGGACGAGACACGGGATCCGGGGACGGCGCACGCACCGTCCCCGGTCCCGCAGGTGCCGTCGGGGCGGGCGGACCGGGCCCGGTCCGCCGCCGTCAGCGGCTTAGTAGCACTCGCCGGAACCGTCGGTGTGCAGCGCGAGCTTCAGGCCCTGGAGCTTGAAGGTGCCGGCCGAGGTGGCCCAGGCGGTCTGCTGCACGTTGTACAGGTCGGCCTTCTCGGCGGCCTGGGCGAAGCCGGTCTGACCGGACGGCAGGCCACCGAGCTTGGACTGCCAGCCCTGGGTGGCCGAGCCCTTGAGGGTCGAGGCGTCCTGGCCGATGTTGATGTTGGTGAACTCGGCGTCGGCGTTCAGCTGGTCGAGGTCGATCAGCAGGTTCTTGGCGTAGACCTGCTTGTTGACGTCGTCGCTGTTGCCGGCCTCCAGCCGCAGGACGATCTTGGGCAGCTTCCACGGCAGGTGGGGGATGACGTTGGGGTCGGTCACCACCGACTGGCAGAGGCCCTTGATGGTGGCCTCGTCGAAGGCCGAGACGGCGACCGGGTGCGGAGTGCCGTTCGTCTCCGCGTCGATCGAGCCGAACTGGGCGAAGTTCTTGCCGTGCAGCTCCGGCGTGGTGACCTTGAAGCTCTGGCCGGACACGCTGAACGAAGCCGCCAGCGCGTTGTTGGCGATCGAGATGCCGACCATCGCGGTGGCCGCGACGCTCGGCACCATCACCAGGGCGAAGCGCTTCCAGCGGGTCTTGCCGTAGGTCTGGGACATGCGAGTCCTCCTTCTAGGACGTACATCTCCGGCTCCCCGGCGGTGCGTCCCGCACCGGTGGGGGCCTGGGATGGGAGAGAGCTACGTCCTCGGTAGCGGAGAGCGCCTTGGGCGTCGTCGGACGCGGGAGCGACCCGCGTGCAGCGGGCGTCCCGTCCGAGCGCCGGCCGACCTTGCGGGGCGGCGGGCAGGACCGACGACATCGGCGATCACCCCCGAGCGACAACCAGCGACCGCGCAGGGCCGCGCGGCCGGTCGAAGGACAGGAACCGCCGTGGGACCGCGGATACCCCCCTGCCCTCCCTCCCGCCGGCCGGGGCCGGCGGATCACCCGGTGGGGATCCCGCGCTCCGCGTGGCCGACCGGGGTCGGCGGAGGTGGAGTCTGGGACCGGGCGTGGCCGATCGTGCTTGAATCCCGGGCGAAGCACAAGAGGTTCCTTACTGACGGGTAATGCAACATCAGGTGATGTTGATCATGAAATCGACCTGAACTGCACCCTGCGTGACGCCTTGAAGGAACCGTGATGGCGAAATCCGCCGGAAACACCAGCGAAACACCCGCGGGTGGTCACACATGGTGACCACCCGCGGGTGAAATCAAGATTTGGTAAACCTCTGTTCGGTTGACCGGATTGTCGCCAAATCCCCAGCGACACCGCAGGTCATCCGCCGTGCCAGACGGCGGACCTGATCCGGACTCAGAACAGCACGCGCGCCAGCGCCGTACGGGCCGCGACGACCCGCGGGTCCTCCGGGCCGATCACCTCGAACAGCTCCAGCAGGCGCAGCCGAGCGGCGTCCCGGTCCTCACCGGCCGTCCGCCCGACGGTGGTCACCAGACGCCCGAAGGCGTCCTCGACGTGACCGCCGACCAGGTCCAGGTCGGCCGCCTTGAGCTGGGCCTCGACGTCCTTCGGGTCGGCGGCGGCCGCCGCCCGGACGGCCTGGAGGTCCAGGCCCTCGATCCGCTTCAGCAGCTCGGCCTGGGCCAGGCCCAGCTTGGCCTCGGTGTTGCCCGGCTGCTCGAGCAGCACGTTCTGGTACGCCCGGATGGCACCGCCCAGGTCACCGGAGTCCAGCGCGTCGTGCGCGGCGGACAGCGCCGGGTCCTCGGGACGCTGCGGCGCGGCGGCCTCGGCCTCGCCCGGGACGGCGGCGCCGCCGGCCACGCCGAAGCGCTGCTCGGCGACCAGGATCAGCTGGTCCAGGATCTTGCGGATGTTGGCGGCGCTCTCCGCGCCCTGGAACAGCGGCACCAGCTGGCCGGCCACCACGGCCATCACGGCCGGGATGCCCTGGATGCCGAACTGCTGGGAGAGCAGCTGGTTGGCGTCCACGTCGATCTTGGCGAGCACGAAGCGGCCGGCGTACTCCTCGGCCAGGTCCTCCAGGATCGGGCTCAGCTGCTTGCAGGGCCCGCACCACTCGGCCCAGAAGTCGATGACGACCGGCACCTCGGTGGAGCGCTGGACGACCTCGGTCTCGAAGGTGTCCTCGGTGACGTCGATGACGAGCTGCTGGGCGGACTGGGCGGGGGCGGCTCCGGCCGAATCGGCGGCGGCCGCCTGCCGGGCCCGCTCGGCCCGGGCAAGCTCGGCCTTCTGGGCGGCTTCGCCGGCCGCCTTCACTGCGGCGAGGTCGACCGCGCCGCGCAGGGCGGAGCTGTTGAGACGCGAATTCCGTGGCTGCATGGCACCATCCTCCCCCGTCCGCGCTGCTCGCGGGCACCATCCTCCGGAAAGTCGCCCCGCGCGGACCGCGCGGCACGGAATTCCGGGCGCGGTGCCGCTCCCCCGGTAGCCTGGACCGTTCGGCGCGGATCCCCACCCGCGCCCGCGCCGCTCCCGTCCCACGGGACGCGGCGCCTGGCTGTCACTGCTTTCGCTACGAGTCGTAGCGTAACTGGAGCCGGTGCCCCGCCCGCAAGCCCCACCGGCGGTTCGGGGACGTGACCTGCCCCACTTTCCCGGGCCGCCCCGCTGCCCGAACGGGCGAACAGTCGCTACCGTTACCAACCCCACCCAAGTTACTTACCAGTAAAGCGCGAGGAGGCCCGGTGCCGGCCGCCCAGCCCCCAGCGAGCCCGGACAGCGTGGAGCCCGCCGAGCCCACGGCCCGGACCTGCCCCGACCCGGCCGGCGCGGCCCCCCACCGGACCGCCGCCACCCCGGAACCCGCGGGCGCCGCCCGGGCCAAGGGCCGCCCCCGCAGCGCCGCCGCCGACCGCGCGATCCTCGACGCCACCCGCGAGGCGCTGGCCGAACTCGGCTGGGGCGGACTGACCATGGGCCATGTGGCGAGCCGCGCCGGGGTCGCCAAGACCACCCTCTACCGCCGCTGGCCGTCCAAGAACGAGCTCGTGGTGGACGCCGTCGCCACCCTCTTCGACGACCTGGTGATGCCCGACCTCGGCAGCCTGCGGGCCGACATCGAGGCCGTGGTGGCCCAGTTCGCCGATCTGCTGGCCCGCCCGGAGACCCAGGCCGCGCTGCTCGCGCTGTTCGCCGAGGGGACCCGCGACCGCCAGCTGCGGCGCCGGATCCGCGAGTCCATCGTGGATCCGCAGAAGCGGCTGGTCCGCCAGGGCCGGGCGGCTGCCCAGGCACGCGGAGAACTCGGAGCGGACTGCGACGCCGACTCGGCCCGCGAGGAGGTCGACATCATCTTCGACACCATCGCCGGCACCGTCGAGCACCGCGTCCTGGTCAGCGGCGAGCCGATCACCCCGGAGTGGACCCGCCGCTTCACCGACCTGCTGCTCGGACCGCTGCTCGCCGGCTGAGCGCACGGCGGAGCCGCCGTACGGGATCCCGGTCCCGTACGGCGGCTCCGCTCCGGCCTCGGCCTCGGCCTCGGCCTCAGAACATCGCGTTCTCCTGGTACGTCCCCCACTCCTGCCGCAGCGCGTTGCAGATCTCGCCCAGCGTCGCCTCGGCGCGCACCGCGTCCAGCATCGGCGGGATCATCGACTCGCCCGAGCGGGCCGCCGCCAGCATGGCGTCCAGCCCGGCGCGGACGGCCGCCTCGTCCCGGGCCACCTTGCGCTCGCCCAACGCCCGGACCTGCTCGCGCTCGACCTCGTGGCTGACCCGCAGGATCTCCAGCTCGGGGGTGACGCTGCGCGGGTGGCAGTTGACGCCGACCACGCGCTTGTCGCCCTTCTCCACCGACTGCTGGTACTGGAAGGCCGCCTCGGCGATCTCCCCGGTGAACCAGCCCTCCTCGATGCCGCGCAGGATGCCGGAGGTGATCGGGCCGATCTCGTGGTCCTCGCGGCCCTTGTCGAGGATCCGCTGGAAGATCGCCTCGGCCTGCTGCTCGATCCGGTCGGTCAGCGCCTCGACGTACCAGGAACCGCCCAGCGGGTCGGCCACGTTGGCGACGCCGGTCTCCTCCATCAGCACCTGCTGGGTGCGCAGGGCGATCTCGGCGGCCTGCTCGGAGGGCAGCGCCAGGGTCTCGTCCAGGGCGTTGGTGTGCAGCGAGTTGGTGCCGCCGAGCACCGCGGCCAGTGCCTCCACGGCGGTGCGGACCACGTTGTTGTACGGCTGCTGCGCGGTCAGCGAGACGCCGGCGGTCTGGGTGTGGAAGCGCAGCCACTGCGCCTTGTCGGTCTTGGCACCGAAGCGCTCGCGCATCCAGCGGGCCCAGATCCGGCGCGCGGCGCGGAACTTGGCGATCTCCTCGAAGAAGTCCAGGTGCGCGTCGAAGAAGAAGGACAGGCCGGGCGCGAAGACGTCCACGTCCAGGCCGCGGGACAGGCCCAGCTCGACGTAGCCGAAGCCGTCCGCGAGGGTGTACGCCAGCTCCTGCGCGGCCGTCGCCCCGGCCTCGCGGATGTGGTAGCCGGAGACCGACAGCGGCTTGTACGCGGGGATGCCCTCGGCGCAGTAGGCCATCAGGTCGCCGATCAGGCGCAGGTGCGGCTCGGGGGCGAAGAGCCACTCCTTCTGCGCGATGTACTCCTTGAAGATGTCCGTCTGGAGAGTGCCGTTGAGCACCGCCGGGTCCACGCCCTGGCGCTCGGCGGCGACCAGGTACATGCAGAAGACCGGCACGGCCGGGCCGCTGATCGTCATCGAGGTGGTGACCTCGCCGAGCGGGATGCCGTCGAACAGCACCTCCATGTCGGCGGCCGAGTCGATGGCCACGCCGCAGTGGCCGACCTCGCCGAGCGACTTCGGGTCGTCCGAGTCGTAGCCCATCAGGGTGGGCATGTCGAAGGCGACCGAGAGGCCGCCACCGCCGGCGTCCAGGATCATCCGGTAGCGCTCGTTGGTCTGCCGGGCATTGCCGAAGCCGGCGAACTGGCGGATGGTCCAGGTGCGGCCCCGGTAGCCGGTCGGGTGCAGGCCGCGGGTGTACGGGTACTCGCCCGGCCAGCCGATCCGCTCGAAACCCTCGTGGGCCTGCCCGGCGGGCGGGCCGTAGACCGGCTCGACCTCGTCACCGGAGAGGGTGCTGAAGTCCGCGTCCCGCTTGCGGGCCTTGTCGTACCGCTGCTGCCAGCGCTGCCGGCCGCGCTCGATCTCCTCGGCGTCCATGACCCCGAACTCCGCTCCATACGGCCGCCACGGCGACGGGCGGCACAACTAGTAGGACGTCCTAACAATTTACTCGGACGTCCTAGTACTTGTCGACGGACAACCGCCCGCGCGGCCCGGAATCCCTCCGAATGGCCCACGAAACGCCGGGAGCGCCCCTCCCCCTGATCGGGGAGGGGCGCTCTCGGCGGCGCGGGCGGCGGGGCTCAGACCCCGGCCGGCTGGCGGGCGGCGCCGCCCGCCGGGAGCTTCTCGGCGGCCTCGCGGGCCACCTTGCGCTCGAAGACGAAGGAAAGGAAGGGGATGCAGCCCGCCGCCAGGGTCAGCACCAGCCGGCCCATCGGCCACTTCAGCTTCTGCCCGAGCAGGAAGGTCACCACGAAGTACCCGATGTAGAGGTAGCCGTGCAGCATCGCGACGTACGTGGTCACGTCCTCGGCCGCGCCGAAGCCGTACTTCGCGACCATGAAGCCGCAGAACACCAGCAGCGCCACACCGGTCGCTACGGCCAGGGCCCGGTACCAGCCCAGCAGGGGGGTCGCCTTCATGATCTTCCTCGCGTCGCTCGGCAGTATCGGCCGGTACGCCCGGATCCGCGCACCGCTCCAACGAGGGTAGCCGCCCTCACGCCGTCCCCTTCGCAGCCCCCTCGCCCGGATCGGTGAAGTCGCCGGCGGCCACCCTCAGCGGCCTGAGCAGATCGAAGACCTGGCGGCACTGCTCCTCGCCGTACTCCTCCAGCCCGAACTCCATCGCCATCAGCCGCCCGGTCGCCTCCTCGACCACCTCGCGGCCGCGCCCGGTGATCGTGGCCAGCACGCCGCGGCCGTCCAGCGGGTTGGGCCGGCGGGCGACCAGGCCGGCCCGCTCCAGGCGGTCGACGGTGTTGGTGACGCTGGTCGGGTGGACCATGAGCCGCTCGCCGATCTTGGAGAGCGAGAGCTCGCCGGTCCGGCTGAAGGTCAGCAGCACCAGGGCCTCGTAGCGGGCGAAGGTCAGCCCGTACGGCTTGAGCACCGCGTCCACCCGGGAGAGCAGGATCTGGTGGGCGCGCATGACCGAGGTGATCGCCGCCATCGAGGGGACTGCGCCCCAGCGGCGGGTCCACAGCTCGTCGGCGCGGGCGATCGGGTCGAAGTCGAGAGCGAGGGGCTTGGCCACCTCCTTACCGTACCGGCGGACGGGATGTGTGTTACCAGGCGTCCTGATGGTGGACAAGCGCAGCACGTGGCGAGAACCCGCCAATCGGACGGCCAGGTCCATACCAGGACATTGCGTCGATGTGAACGCGCGACAACGGGCTCCCGACGCACCGGGATTGACCTCCGATCAGCCCGGCGCCGTGCCACCAGGCCTCGGTTCGGACGGTAACCCGCTGCAAGGCCGGGCGATTCCTCCCTTTTGTCGGCCCGTTCACATTCCTCGGCCGTGGCGGGACTTGGCCAATTCATGAGCAAGACCTGTCATTTGATTTGCTCGATTGTCATGCTTTCGGCCAACCCGTTCGGTAGCCACCACCCCCACCCACCGGTGGCACAGCCGCTCCGACCGCACGGGGACCTGCACGTCAGCGCTCGTTCCGCCCCTCAGGTGCCGGCCCGGCCCCCCGGAACGCCGCGCGACCGCGTCCGTTCGCGGTTTCCCGGAAGGACTCGTTCGTGAAGCGAAAGCTCGCCGCAGTCGCCGTACTCTCCGCCACCGCCCTGCTCGCCGGCGTCGTCCAGGTGAGCGCCGTGGCCGTCGCGGACCCCGCCCCGCAGTCCCAGGGCGCGCAGCAGCGTGCCGACCTGATCGCCCTGGCGAACGGCCAGGCCGGCAAGGTGGCGCACGCCCTGGCCCTGGGCGGCCAGGAGCAACTGGTGGCCAAGGACGCCGTGGTGGACGCCGACGGCACCCGCCACCTGCGCTACGAGCGCACCCTGGCCGGCCTCCCGGTCCTGGGCGGGGACCTGGTGGTGCACCAGAAGGCCGACGGCTCGACCACCTCCGTGGACAAGGCGACCGGCGCGACCCTCGCGCTGCCGAGCCTCACCCCGCAGATCCCCGCCGACCAGGCCGCCGCCCAGGCGACCGGCGCCGTGCAGTCCACCGTGGGCATCGCCGCCGACGAGGACGAGTCCCCGCTGACCGAGGTCCACCAGACCGGCAAGGCCGAACTGGTCGTCTGGGCCGCCGACGGCAGCCCGCGCCTGGCCTACCGCACCACGGTCGAGGGCCTGCGCGCCGACGGCACCCCGAGCCGTCAGCTGCTGGTCACCGACGCGGCGAGCGGCCAGGTGCTCTCCAGCCACGAGCAGGTCCGGACCGCCTCCGGCACCGGCAAGGGCGTCTTCGTCGGCACCGTTCCGCTGACCACCACCCAGAGCAGTTCGAACTACCAGCTCAAGGACGCGACCCGAGGCGGGCAGGCCACCTACACCCTGAAGGGCAAGACCTCCGGCTCCGGCACGCTGGTCGCCAACACCACCAACAGCTTCGGCAACGGCCTGGCCTCCAACGCGGAGTCCGCCGCGGTCGACGCCCAGTACGGCGCGGCCGCCACCTGGGACTTCTACAAGAACACCTTCGGCCGCAACGGCATCAAGAACGACGGCGTCGGAGCCGCGAGCCGGGTCCACTACGGCCGCAACTACGTGAACGCGTTCTGGGACGACTCCTGCTTCTGCATGACCTACGGCGACGGCACGAGCAACACCCACCCGCTGACCGAGCTGGACGTGGCCGGCCACGAGATGAGCCACGGCGTCACCTCCGCCACCGCCAACCTCAACTACTCCGGTGAGTCCGGCGGCCTCAACGAGGCCACCTCGGACATCTTCGGCTCCATGGTCGAGTTCTACGCCAACCTGCCCGCCGACAAGCCGGACTACCTCATCGGCGAGCTGATCAACATCAACGGCGACGGCACCCCGCTGCGCTACATGGACCAGCCCTCCAAGGACGGTGCCTCGGCCGACTACTGGTCCTCCACCGTCGGCAGCAAGGACGTCCACTACTCCTCCGGCGTCGCCAACCACTTCTTCTACCTGCTCGCCGAGGGCAGCGGCGCCAAGACGATCAACGGCGTCAGCTACAACAGCCCGACCTCCAACGGCTCGACCCTCGCCGGCATCGGCCGGGACAAGGCCGCGCAGATCTGGTACAAGGCGCTGACCACCTACTTCACCTCCACCACCAACTACGCGGGCGCCCGCACCGGCACCCTCAAGGCCGCCGCCGACCTGTACGGCGCGAGCAGCGCCGAGTACAGCGCCGTCGCCGCCACCTGGAGCGCCGTCAACGTCAACTGACGCACCGCACAGGCGCACCGGACGCCCGGGACCTCCATCGGGAGGGCCCGGGCGTCCGGCCGTTGCGGAGGGCTGTCAAGGCCGGGCGGCTGGCGGAGTCCCGCCAGGGGGACGAACCGCCGAAACCGGGCAGCGGGCGGCAACCGAACCATCCGTACCGGGATTGGCGGTTCCTGGCCAATCCCGGAGGCGCCCTGTCCATCCCTGCCAACGATTGTCATGCTTCTGACCAAGTCCCGTCCGACCCTCCGCCGCCCCCACCCACACCCGGCGGAGCGTCAGGAACCGCACGGGACCGGCACGTCCGCGCCCTACCGCCCCAAGGCGCCAACCCCGGCGCCCCGGTACGCGGCGCACCCGCACGCACCCGCGGGTCTCGTGGAAGGAACCCCCGCACGTGAAGCGAAAGCTGACTGTCGGAGCCGTACTCTCCGCCACCGCCCTGCTGGCCGGCGTCATCCAGATCGCCGCCGCCCCCGCCCAGGCCGCCGCCCCCTCGCCGGCCCAGCAGCAGTCCGCGCTGCTGGCGCTGGCCTCCGGGCAGAGCGCCCCGGTCGCCCAGGCCCTCGCCCTCGGCGGCCAGGAGAAGCTGGTGCCCAAGGACGTCGTGGTGGACAAGGACGGCACCCGCCACCTGCGGTACGACCGGACCTACGCGGGCCTGCCGGTCATCGGCGGCGACCTGGTCGTCCACCAGAAGGCCGACGGCTCGGTGAAGTCCGTCGACCAGGCCTTCGCCGGCCGGCTGTCGGTGCCCAGCCTCACCCCGGGCCTCGCCGCGCCGCAGGCCGCCGAGGCGGCCACCGCCGCGGTGCGGGCGACCGTCGGCATCACCGCCGACGCGGACGAGGCGGCCCTCAGCCGGGTCGACGGCGCCGGCGCTCCCGAGCTGGTCGTCTGGGCCGCCGACGGCACCCCGCGCCTGGCCCACCGCACGGTGGTCTCGGGCCAGCGCTCGGACGGCACCCCGAGCCGCCAGGAAGTGATCACCGACGCCGCCACCGGCCAGGTGCTCGCCAGCGACGAGAAGGTGCAGACCGCCACCGGCACCGGCAAGGGCGTCAACGTCGGCACCGTCACGCTGACCACCACCCAGAGCGGTTCGAACTACCAGCTCAAGGACGCCTCCCGGGGCAACCAGTCCACCACCGACCTGAAGGGCGGCACCTCGGGCAGCGGAACGCTCTTCAGCAACACCACCAACAGCTTCGGCAACGGCACGCCCTCCAACCGCGAGTCCGCCGCGGTCGACGCCCAGTACGGCGCCGCGGCGACCTGGGACTACTACAAGAACACCTTCGGCCGCAACGGCATCAAGAACAACGGCGTCGGCGCCGCGAGCCGCGTCCACTACAGCACCAACTACGTCAACGCGTTCTGGGACGACTCCTGCTTCTGCATGACCTACGGCGACGGCGCGAGCAACACCCACCCGCTGACCGCCATCGACGTCTCCGGCCACGAGATGAGCCACGGCGTCACCTCCGCCACCGCCGGCCTGATCTACTCCGGCGAGTCCGGCGGCCTCAACGAGGCCACCTCGGACATCTTCGGCACCATGGTCGAGTGGTCCGCCAACCTCCCGGCCGACCCGCCGGACTACCTCATCGGCGAGAAGCTCAACATCAACGGCAACGGCACCCCGCTGCGCTACATGGACAAGCCCTCCAAGGACGGCGCCTCGGCCGACAACTGGTCCTCCACCGTCGGCAACAAGGACGTCCACTACTCCTCGGGCGTCGCCAACCACTTCTTCTTCCTGCTCGCCGAGGGCAGCGGCGCGAAGGTCATCAACGGGGTCAGCTACAACAGCCCGACCTCCAACGGCTCGACGGTGACCGGCATCGGCCGGACCAAGGCGGCCGCGATCTGGTACCGCGCCCTGACCGTCTACATGACCTCCACCACCAACTACAAGGCCGCCCGCACCGCGACCCTGAAGGCCGCCACCGACCTGTACGGCGCGAGCAGCACCGAGTACAACACGGTCGCCGCGGCCTGGAGCGCGGTGAACGTCAACTAGGGCGTGCCCGGCACGCCCCGACCGGCCCCGGCGCGAACCGCCGGCAGGACCGGCCCGAGCCACCCCCGGTAAGAAACGGCGACAGGCTGCCGCGGCCCTTTGGGAGAGGAGGCCGCGGCAGCCTGTCGACCGTCCACGATGACGCCGGGGCTCAGGCGGTGGCGGGCTTCGGCTCGCCCCGCTCCTCGCGGGCGAGCATCCGCTCGGCGAAGAAGCCGCCGGTGGGCAGCACCGCGAGCACGAACATCAGGACGCCGCGCTTGGCGTCCCACTTCTGCGCCTGCCAGGCCTGGATCCAGAAGACCGCGTAGAGGATGAACAGGACGCCGTGGACCATGCCCATCACCGGGACGGCGTCGAACGAGGTGGTCCGCTTCAGCACCGAGCAGATCAGCAGCAGGATGAAGGAGACCCCTTCGGGGCCGGAGACCAGGCGCAGGCGGTGGACGGCGCTGCTGTTCACGATGGATACCTCAATACGGGGGTCGGCGGCGCGGGCGCGCTTGTGAAGCAACTCACAAGCCTTCCGGCCATTATCGCCGAGCACACGTACGGACCCCCGGCCGGGGGTGGCCACCGTGCCCGATCTCACAGCGCCCGCCCGCCCTGTCACAGCTGTGTGCCGGAACGCCTCCGAGCGCGACCGCCCGTCACCGGGAACCCCTATCCTGCTGCCCGCGCGCCCACCGATCCGGGCGCCGACGCATCGCACACGGGGGTAGTCGCCACATGCTCAAGCTCGACTGGGACCGCAGGACCTGCGCCAGGCGCGGTCACACCACCTACGCGCCGACGGAACCCGAACTGGCCTCCCGGCTGCACGCCTCCACCGCCCTCGGCGACGCCTGGCGCTGCCTGCGCTGCGGCGACTTCGCGCTGGGCGACCCGCACGGCTCCGGCCCGGCCGAGGACGCGCCGCTGGTGCCGCGCGGCAAGGCGCTGCGGGACCTGTTCATCCTGCGCTTCCTGGCCGTCGAACGGGTGCTGCGCGGGCTGCTGATCATCGTCGTCGCCTGGGCCGTGTGGAAGTTCTCCAACAGCCAGGACGCGGTGCACCGGGTGTTCGACGAGAACCTCACGGTCTTCAGGCCGGTCACCGACCACTTCCACTGGGACCTCGAACACGCCCCGATCGTCGAGACCATCCGCAAGACCTTCGACTTCAAGAAGAGCACCCTGCTGATCGTCGCGGGCGCCCTGATCGCCTACGCGGTGATCGAGATCGTCGAAGCGGTCGGCCTGTGGCTGAACAAGCGCTGGGCCGAGTACCTGACGGTGGTCGCCACCGCGGCCTTCCTCCCCCTGGAGGGCTACGAGCTGAGCCACCACGTCAGCGCGCTCAAGGTCTGCACCCTGGTGCTGAACATCGCGGCGGTGCTCTGGATCATGCTCTCCAAGCGCCTGTTCGGACTGCGCGGCGGCGTGGTGGCCTTCGAGGCGGAGCGCCACTCGGCCTCGCTGCTGGAGGTCGAGCAGGCGGCCGGCACCGTTCCGCGCCCCGGACAGGGGGCGCACGCCCGAGCCTGAGCGGGGCGCGCGCCCCGGCCTGACCGGCGCGTTTGTCGCAGGCCGGTACCAGTTGGCCCGCGCACCCTCCCCGGACCACGGCCGCAGCGGCTAGATTGCGGCCGTGGCACAGTTCAGACTCCAGGGATCGCGCGTGCTCGCCGTCGAATTGGGCGGGGACGCCGTCAAGGCGCGAAACGGTTCGATGGTCGCCTACACCGGGCAGATGGCCTTCAAGAAACTGACCGGCGGCGGGGACGGCCTGCGCGGCATGGTCACCCGCCGGCTGACCGGCGAGAAGATGACGGTCATGGAGGTGAAGGGACAGGGCACCTGCTACTTCGCCGACAAGGCCACCGAGATCAATCTGGTCCGGCTGAACGGCGAGACGCTGTACGTCGAATCGGACAACCTGCTCTGCACCGAGTCGACCCTGCACACCGGCACCAGCTTCACCGGGCTCAACGGCATGTCCTCCGGCAACGGCCTGTTCACCACCAAGGTGGAGGGCCACGGCTGGGCGGCCGTCACCTCCAACGGGCCGGCCGTCATCCTGCGGGTCGACAAGAGCATGCCGCTGCGGGTGGACCCGGGCGCGTACGTCGCGCACACCGGCACCCTGCAGCGCAGCCTGAAGTCGGGCGCGGGCTGGACGACGATCATCGGCGAGGGCGGCGGCGAGGCCGTCCAGATCGAGTTCACCGGCGAGGGCCTGGTGTACGTCCAGCCCTCCGAGAAGGTCACCATCGGGGGCGACGTCTGATGGGCTTCACGAAGATCAACGGCAAGATGGTCGAGGCCCAGGTCCTACCCGGGCAGCGGCTGTTCAGCCAGCGCGGCGCGATGCTCGCGTACAGCGGCGACGTCCGCTTCACGCCGAACATCACCGGCGGGCAGGGCGGCGTGATGTCGATGATCGGCCGCCGGGTGGCCAACGAGGACACCCCCCTGATGACCGTCGAGGGCCAGGGCCGGGTGATGTTCGGCCACGGCGGCCACCACGTCCACGTGATCGACCTGTTCGGCGACACCCTCTACGTCGAGGCGGACCGGCTGCTCGCCTTCGAGGGCACGCTGCGGCAGTCCACCATGTTCATGGGCTCGCAGGGCGGGGTGATGGGCATGGTCCGCGGCCAGGTCACCGGGCAGGGCCTGTTCACCACCAAGCTGGAGGGCCAGGGCTCGGTCGCGGTGATGGCCCACGGCGGTGTCTTCGAGCTGCCGATCCTCCCCGGCCAGTCGGTGCACGTCGACCCCCAGGCGTACGTGGCGCACCGCGGCGACGTGCGCAACAAGCTGTCCACGGCGCTGGGCTGGCGCGACATGATCGGCCGCGGCTCGGGCGAGGCGTTCCAGCTGGAACTGTCCGGGCAGGGCGCGGTGTACGTCCAGGCGAGCGAGGAGAAGCTCTGATGTCCCACCCGCCGCAGCCCCCGTACGGCTCCCCGCACAACCAGCCGACCCAGCCCGGCTTCGCGGTCCCGCCGCCCCCGCCGAACTACGGCCCGCCGCAGGACTACCCGCCGCCCCCGCCCGGCGGCTACCCCCCGCCGCCGCAGCAGCCGTACGCCCAGCAGGCCCCGCCGCCGCCCCAGCAGCCGTACGGCCAGCAACAGCCGTACGCCCAGGAGCAGTTCGGCGGACCGGTGGCCCCGCTGCCGACCGGCCACGGCGGCACCGGTCCGGTGGTGTGGGACGCCCACAGCCTGCCGGCCGGCGACAACGTCAACCCGTACGCCTTCTCGGTCGACCTGAACGGCTCGTACTTCCTCCAGAAGGGCAAAATGGTCGCCTACTACGGCGACATCACCTTCAAGGGCGTCGGCGCCGGGGCGGTCGACCGGATGCTCGGGCAGCACTTCAACTCGCCGATGCACGCGGCGGACTGGGTGGTCGCCGAGGGCCGGGGCAAGCTGCTGCTGGCCGACCGGGCGTTCGACCTCAACTCGTACGACCTGGACGAGGGCAACCTGACCGTCCGCTCCGGCAACCTGCTGGCCTTCGACCCGACGCTGCGGCTCAAGCAGTCGATCATCCCGGGCTTCCTGACCCTGATCGGCACCGGCCGCTTCGTCGCCGCCTCCAACGGGCCGGTGCACTTCGTCGAGCCGCCGATCCGGGTCGACCCGCAGGCGCTGGTCGGCTGGGCGGACTGCCCTGCGCCGTGCCACCACTACGACCACGACTACCTGCACGGGCTGATCGGCGGCCTGCGCCGGCTGACCGGCTTCGGCGGGGCCTCCGGCGAGGAGCACCAGTTCGAGTTCATCGGCGCCGGCCAGGTGCTGCTGCAATCGAGTGAAAAACTCCTGGCCGAGCGGTCGGTCGGCGCGGTCGGGGCCGAGGCGGGCGTACCGATGGGCGGCGTGCCGTCCCAGCCGGGCACGGCCGGGCACGGCGGCGGGAATCCCAACATCCCCGGGCTCGGTAACCTGGGCGACCTCGGCCGACGTTTCGGTCTGTAAACTTGTACAAGATTGAACTAAATCGGCTATGCTTGGGAGCATGGATACGCACACGATCGACACTGCGGACACCCCTCCGCCGCAGCCCGAGGAGGAGACTCCCTGGCTGACCGCCAGGGAGCAGCGGATGTGGCGCGCCCATCTGGAGGTCGCCAAGCTGCTGGACTACCAGCTCAGCCGCGAACTCCAGCCGCACAACCTCGCGATCAACGACTACGAGATCCTGGTGGTGCTCTCCGAGGCGCCGGACCGCCGGATGCGGATGACCGACCTCGCGACAGCCACCCTCCAGTCGAAGAGCCGCCTCTCCCACCAGATCACCCGGATGGAGAACGCCGGCCTGGTCCTGCGCCAGGAGTGCCCCGGCGACCGCCGCGGCCTCTACGCCCACCTCACCGAACACGGCTGGGAGACCATGCAGCGGGTCGCCCCGGACCACGTGCGCAGCGTCCGCGCCCACTTCATCGACCGCTTCACCCCGGAGCAGCTCGACGACATGTACCAGGCCCTCGCCCCCATCGCCGAACACCTCCGCGGCCTGCGCGGCAAGCCGTAGCGCCGCCCCCGCACCACTCCGCCCCGCCACGACCACCGTCGCGGCGGGGCGGACCGCGTCTCAGCTCGCGGTCAGGCCGGCGACCAGCTCGTCGGCCGCGCCGTACGGGTCCAGCGCGCCCTCCGCCACCCGTTCGGCCAGGACGGCCAGGCGCCGGTCCCCGCGCAGGTCGCCGATCCGGGCGCGCAGTTCGGCCAGGGCGATCGCCTCGATCTCCTCGGCGGCCCGGCGGCGGCGCCGCGCGGCGAGCTCGCCGTGCTCCTCCAGCCACGCCCGGTGCTTCTCCAGCGCCTCGACCACCTCGTCCACGCCCTCGCCGCGGGCCGCGACGGTCTTGACGATCGGCGGGCGCCAGTCCCCCGGCTCCCGGGCCTCGCCGAGGCCCAGCATGTGGTTGAGCTCCCGGGCGGTGGCGTCGGCGCCGTCCCGGTCGGCCTTGTTGACCACGAAGACGTCGCCGATCTCCAGGATCCCGGCCTTGGCGGCCTGGATGCCGTCACCCATCCCGGGGGCCAGCAGCACCACGGTGGTGTCGGCCTGGGCGGCGACCTCGACCTCGGACTGGCCCACCCCGACGGTCTCCACCAGGATCACCTCGCAGCCGGCCGCGTCCAGCACCCGCAGCGCCTGCGGCGCCGCCCAGGAGAGCCCGCCGAGGTGGCCGCGGGTGGCCATCGAGCGGATGAACACCTCCGGGTCGGTGGCGTGGTCCTGCATCCGGACCCGGTCCCCCAGCAGCGCGCCGCCGGAGAACGGCGAGGACGGGTCGACGGCCAGCACCCCGACCCGCTTGCCGAGCCGCCGGTAGGCGGAGACCAGCGCCGAGGTGGAGGTGGACTTGCCGACCCCGGGCGAGCCGGTCAGGCCCACCGTGTACGCCCGCCCGGTGTGGGGCGCGAGCGCGGCCATCGCCTCCCGCAGCTGCGGCGCGGCGTTCTCGACCAGCGTGATCAGCCGGGCGACCGCCCGCGGCCGGCCCTCCCGGGCCTGCTCGACCAGCGTGGCGACATCGATCATCAGGAGCTCCTAGCGCAATGCCGTCGAATGCCGAAAGGGGCTGCGGACCGCCACTCGCGGTCCGCAGCCCTGGAGCGATCGGCCGGTCAGGCCTTCGGGACGCGCACGATCAGCGCGTCGCCCTGGCCGCCGCCACCGCACAGCGCGGCCGCGCCGACCCCGCCGCCGCGGCGCTGCAGCTCCAGCGCCAGGGTCAGCACCACGCGGGCGCCGGACATCCCGATCGGGTGGCCGAGCGCGATGGCGCCGCCGTTGACGTTGACGATGTCGGAGGAGACGCCCAGGTCCTTCATGGACTGGTGGGCGACGGCCGCGAAGGCCTCGTTGATCTCGATCAGGTCGAGGTCGGCGACCTCAAGGCCCTCCCTGGCCAGCGCGTGCTTGATCGCGTTGGACGGCTGCGACTGGAGCGAGTTGTCCGGGCCGGCCACGTTGCCGTGGGCGCCGATCTCGGCGATCCAGGTCAGGCCCAGCTCCTCGGCCTTGGCCTTGCTCATCACGACCACGGCGGCGGCGCCGTCGGAGATCTGCGAGGAGGTGCCGGCGGTGATCGTGCCGTCCTTGGCGAAGGCCGGGCGCAGCTTGGCCAGGCCCTCGACGGTGGTGTCCGCGCGGATGCCCTCGTCCTGGCTGAACAGCACCGGCTCGCCCTTGCGCTGCGGGATGGCGACCGGGGTGATCTCGGCGTCGAAGACCCCGTCGGCCTGCGCCTTGGCGGCCCGCTGGTGGGAGGCGGCGGCGATCTCGTCCTGCACCTCGCGCGGGATGCCCAGGCGGGTGTTGTGCTTCTCGGTGGACTCGCCCATCGGGATGTTCTCGTAGGCGTCGGTGAGGCCGTCGTGGGCCATCGCGTCGAGCATCGCGATCGCGCCGTACTTGAAGCCCTCGCGGGACTTCGGCAGCAGGTGCGGGGCGTTGGTCATCGACTCCTGGCCGCCGGCCACCACGATGTCGAACTCCCCGGCGCGGATCAGCTGGTCGGCCAGCGCGATGGCGTCGAGGCCGGAGAGGCACACCTTGTTGATGGTCAGCGCCGGGACGTTCATCGGGATGCCGGCCTTGACGGCGGCCTGGCGGGCCGGGATCTGGCCGGCGCCGGCCTGGAGCACCTGGCCCATGATCACGTACTGGACCTGCTCGCCGGTGATCCCGGCCCGCTCCAGAGCGGCCTTGATCGCGACGCCGCCGAGGTCGGCACCGGAGAAGCCCTTGAGGGAACCCAGCAGGCGGCCCATCGGGGTCCGCGCACCGGCAACGATCACAGAGGTGGTGTTGGTCATGGGACGGGCCCCTTCGCACGTCGTGGCCAGGTGAGGATGCGCTCAATGTACTGACCTGTTACCCGCCCGTCACCGGAGCGACAGTGTGATCGAGCGCACTGGCACCCTCCAGTCAACACCGTGCCGACCCGCTCCGGGTGAACCGCCCGCCGTGTGAGCAGGCTCGCACGCCGGGTACTGGCGTACGGCGCGGGCCATGCGCTGCACTTGGTGCACCTTTCCCACCGCCCTTCTCCACCCCGGAGGCCGTCGTGCTGACCCGCATCGACCACATCGGCATCGCCTGCCGAGACCTCGACAAGACGGTCGAGTTCTACCGCGCCACCTACGGCTTCGAGGTCTTCCACTCCGAGGTCAACGAGGAGCAGGGCGTCCGCGAGGCCATGCTCCGGATCAACGGCACCGACGACGGCGGCGCCTCCTACCTCCAGCTGCTGGAGCCCACCCGGCCCGACTCCACCGTGGCCAAGTGGCTGGAGAAGAACGGCGAGGGCGTGCACCACATCGCCTTCGGCACCGCCGACGTGGACGGCGACTCCGAGGCCATCCGGGACAAGGGTGTCCGGGTCCTCTACGACCAGCCGCGGATCGGCTCGATGGGGTCGCGGATCACCTTCCTCCACCCCAAGGACTGCGGGGGCGTCCTGACCGAGCTGGTGACCTCCGCACAGCAGGGCCACGACGAGCACTGATCCCCTCCCGGCCCGCCCCGGGGCGGGCCCCGCCCCGGCGGCGACCGACGGCCCGTCGGTCATGACCCGTCAGTAACCTGGCGGGAAGAGCCGGAAAACACCCCTGCGGCCATTCCCCCGCAGTGCGCTCCCACTACAATGCCCAGGTGCGCGACGGCTCCGGGGGACGGAGGCGACGGGCACGGCCGAAGACAGGCCCGTCCGCCCTCCGGTGGTCGGCCCGTCGCAAGGGGAGTCCATTACGCGGGCACGGCTGAACAGTCGCAAGACGGATCTGTCACCATTCTCCACAAGGCAAGAGTTCGCCCAGGAGTCCACTCGGACGGGGGAACGCGGCATCCCCGCGCTCCCGCGCCCCGGACTCCGACGACCGCGGCGGGCGGCCCCGACATGGCGGGGAGCCGTCCACCGGCTGCGGATGCAAGGACCAGTCGGACCGGCGCCCGGAACATCGGAGCCCGGCCCCGGCCCGGTCGAGGACGCGACCAGGAGATGGATGGGACCGCGGAGTGCGGGGCAACGACCGCTACGAGGCTGACGATCACCTCTCCCAGTTCGAGGCCGAGATGGGTCGGACTCGGAAGGAGCGGGACAAGGCAGTCGAGCATGCCGAGGACCTCGCCTACCAGGTGGAGGTACTGCGGGCGAAACTGCACGAGTCCCGCCGCATGCTCGCCCAGCCGCGCGCCTTCGACGCCGTCTCCGGCCAGGCCGAGCAGATGCTCCGCACCGCCGAGATGCAGGCCCAGCAGCTGCGCGCCGACGCCGAGCGCCAGCTGCGCGACTCCCAGGCCGCCACCCAGCGGATCATGGCCGAGGCCGCCGAGCGCACCGCCCGGCTGGAGGCCGACCTGGCCGCTCGCCGCCGCCAGCTGGAGGACGAGCTCACCGAACTGCGCCGCTCCGCCGAGCAGCACGTCAACGGCTGGGCCGAGCAGACCCGGGCCGGCTCCGAGCAGGAGGCCCAGCGGCTGCTCCAGGAGGCCCGCGCCGAGGCCGAGCGGATGGTCGCCGCCGCCCGTGCGGAGGCCGTCGCCCTCTCCGACCACGCCCGCGCCCGGACCGCCGCCGACGTGGACGCCGCCCGCGGTGAGGCCCAGGCCGCCGCCGAGGCCGCCCTGCAGCGGGCCCAGAACGACGCCGAGCGCCTGCTGCGCGCCGCCTCCGAGCAGGCCCAGCAGGCCGGCGCCCAGGCCGCCGCCGACGTGGACGCCGCCCGGGGCGAGGCCCAGCAGCAGCTCGCCGCCGCACACGCCGCCGCCGAGGGCCAGCTGGCCGGTGCCCAGGCCGAGATCGGCCGGCTCAAGGCGCAGGCCGCCGCCGAGCAGGCCCGGGCCGAGGAGCAGCTCGCCGCGGCCAAGGCCGAGATAGAGCGGCTGCGCGCCGAGGTGATCGCCGAGGCGGAGCGCACCCGCTACGAGGTCACCGAGCTGCGCGCCCAGGCCGAGCAGGCCGCCGAACAGCTCCAGGCCGACGCCGAGGCCGCCGCCGAACGCAGGGTCGCCGACGGCGAGGCCGCGAACGAGCAGCGCTCGCAGACCGCCCGGGCCGAGGTGGCCCGGATGGTCGCCCAGGCCACCAAGGAGGCCTCGGCGATCCGCGCCGAGGCCGAGGCCGTCCGCGACGAGGCCGCCACCAAGCAGGCCGAGGCCGACGCCGCCAAGGCCGCCGCGGCGGAGGAGAGCGAGCGGCTGCGGGCCACCGCCGAGTCGGTGGCCACCGAGCTGAAGGCCGAGGCCGCGGCGGCGATCGCCGAGCTGCGGGCCCAGGCCGAACGGGACGTCGCCGAGCTGCGGGCCCAGGCCGAGGCCGACGCCCAGCGGCTGCGCGGCGAGGCCGAGGAGGCGGGCCGGGCGGCCGGCGCCAAGGACGCCACCGTTCACCTCGCCAAGGCCGCCAAGACCGCCGAGGAGGTGCTCGGCCGGGCCGACCAGGACGCCGAGAACGCCCGCGGCGAGGCCGCCGCCGAGGCCGAGCGGATCCGCGCGGAGGCCGCCGCCGAGGCGCAGCGGCTGCGCGAGCAGGCCCAGGCCGCCGTCGAGCAGGCCCAGAACGCCGCTCTGGACGACGCCGCCGCGATCCGCGAGCGGATCGAGCAGATGCAGGACGAGGCGGCCCGGCTGCGGGCCGAGGCCGAGGAGCTGCGCGCCCAGGCCGCCGCCGAGGCCGACCGGGTGCGCGGGGAGGCCCGCCGCCAGGCCGTGGCCCAGATCGAGGAGTCGGCGAAGAACGCCGAGGAGCTGCTCAGCAAGGCCAAGGCCGACGCGGACGAGCTGCGCGCGGGTGCCGCCGGGGAGATCGAGCGGCTGCGCGAGCGGGCCCAGGAGCAGGCCGCCGAGACCCAGGGCCGGGCCGAGCAGACCCTGACCCGGGCCCGCGCCGAGGCCGGCAAGATCACCGAGGCGGCCGAGCAGCAGGGCCTGGACGCGCTCGCCGCCGCCAAGGCCGCGGCCGCCGAGAACCGGGCCGCGGCCGAGCGCGAGACCGCCGAACTCCGGCGCGAGGCAACCGAGTTCGACCAGCAGGTGCGCGCCGGGGCGACCGCCGCGGCACAGGCCCTGACCACCGAGGCGCAGGCCGAGGCGACCTCCGTCCGGGACGCCGCGGTGGCCGACGCCGAGCGGGTGCGCACGGAGGCCGACACCGAGGCCGCCCGGGCCCGGGCCGAGGCCGAGGCCGAGGCCGACGCGCTGCGCGAGGAGAGCCTGCGCGAGCGGGAGGAGGCGGCCGAGGGGCTGCGGCGCGAGCGCGAGGAGACCTCCGAGCACCTGGACGCCGCCGAGGCCGCCCGCGAACAGGCCGAGCAGGCCGCCGCGGAACTGCGGGCCCT